>WTAY01000189.1 GCA_013139345.1 Methylophaga sp.
AATTTGGCCGCCCCAATATTGCGGGTTATTTTCGCAGTTATGAACAAGCGGAAGAAACGGGAAAAGAAAATCAATACCGTGGTTACCATAAGCCAATAATGATTGCAGGCGGCATGGGTAATATTCGTCCTATGCTGGTTGATAAACATAAGATCCCTGCTGGCTCTTTGATTATCATTTTAGGTGGCCCTGCCATGTTAATTGGTTTGGGTGGCAGTGCCGCGTCATCTCAAACATCAGGTGAAAGTGCAGCAGAATTAGATTTTGCTTCAGTACAACGTGAAAATCCAGAAATGGAACGTCGTTGCCAGGAAGTGATTAATCACTGTAATGCCATGGGACACGATACACCTGTTATATCTATTCATGATATTGGTGCGGGTGGTTTATCAAATGCAGTGCCAGAAATTATTCATGATTGTGATAAAGGCGGCAAGTTTGAATTACGTGATGTCAATAATGCTGATAAAGGCATGTCACCGATGCAAATCTGGTGCAACGAAGCACAAGAACGCTATGTAGTCGCGATTGCGCCTGAGTCTTTAGAATTATTTACATCATTTTGTGAACGTGAACATTGTTTATTTGCAGTGATTGGTGAAGCCACTGATGAAGAACACCTAAGTTTAACTGATGAATTATTAGACGGAACACCTGTTGATATTCCCATGTCAGTTTTATTTGGAAAATCACCTAAAATTCATAAAAAAGTTGAAAAGACAACACGGACATTAGACGCTTTAAACATTGATGAGATTGAATTATCAGAAGCCGTGAATCGAGTTTTATCCTTTCCTGCAGTTGCAGATAAAAGCTTTTTAATTAATATTGGAGATCGATCGGTAACTGGCTTGGTGGCACGAGATCAAATGGTTGGTCCTTGGCAAGTGCCAGTTGCTGATGTTGCGGTAACTGCCTCTGGTTTTCATGCTTTAACAGGCGAAGCCATGGCAATGGGTGAAAGAACACCATTAGCTGTGATTGATGCACCGGCTTCTGGACGCATGGCGATTGCAGAATCATTAACCAATTTAGCGGCGGCTCGAATTGAATCATTAAACAAAGTTAAAATCTCAGCAAACTGGATGGCTGCCTGTGGCAGTGAAGGTGAAGATGTTGCTTTATTTGATACCGTTAAAACCGTAGGGATGGATGTTTGTCCTGATTTAGGTATTGCCATTCCTGTCGGTAAAGATTCATTATCTATGAAAACGGTATGGAAAGAAGACGGTAAAGATAAAACCATGACTTCCCCGTTATCGTTGATTATCACCGCATTTGCCCCTGTTTTAGATGTCAGTCAAACCTTAACACCACAGTTGAAAGATGAAGACAGCGTGTTGGTTTTAATTGACTTGGGTGTAGGTAAAAATAGATTGGGTGGTTCGGTTTTAGCTCAAACTTATAGTCAAATAGGTAACGAAACACCTGATTTAGATGATACCGCTTTATTTAAACGTTTCTTTGATTCTATTCAAACCTTAAACAGTCAAGATAAGCTATTGGCATACCATGACCGTTCTGATGGTGGCTTATTAGCGACGATAACTGAAATGATTTTTGCAGGCCGTAAAGGGGCTGAAATTGAATTAGATAGTTTAGTTGCAGAAAATGAAGATCTACTCGCTGCTTTATTTAATGAAGAATTAGGGGCAGTGATTCAGGTTAAGCAAACTGAAGTAGATGAGGTGATTGATTTTCTGAGCGAAGCGGGTTTAGAGCAATGTACGCACCTAATTGGTTGGGTGTTAGATAAAGATCAACAGTTAAATATAACGTATCAAGGTCAAGAAATTTATACTGAAAGTAGAGCTAATCTACAACAAACCTGGTCAGAAGTCAGTTATAAAATGCAAGCCTTACGTGATGACCCAGATTGTGCAAAACAGCAATTTGAGCGGATTGCCGATGATACTGACCCAGGTTTGTCTGCAACATTAAGTTTTGATGTCGATGAAAATATTATCGCTAATTTTGCCACAGCTGAACGGCCTAAAGTCGCTATTCTAAGAGAGCAAGGTGTCAATGGGCATGTAGAAATGGCCGCTGCATTTGATCGCGCAGGCTTCACTGCAATTGATGTACATATGAGTGATATTATTCACTCAAGAGTGACATTAAAAGATTTTGTCGGTTTGGTGGCTTGTGGTGGGTTTTCTTATGGCGACGTACTGGGAGCAGGTGGAGGCTGGGCTAAATCAATTCTATTTAATGCTAAAGCCAGAGAAGAATTTACGGCTTTCTTTAAGCGCGAAGATACTTTTGGTCTAGGTGTATGTAATGGTTGTCAAATGATGTCTGGATTAAAAGAAATTATTCCAGGCGCAGAACATTGGCCTGAATTTAAGCGTAATGATTCAGAACAGTTTGAAGCCAGAGTTTCAATGGTTAAAGTACAGCCATCCCCATCTATTTTAATGACAGGTATGGAAGGTTCAACCTTACCTGTCGTTATTGCACATGGTGAAGGTCGGGTAGAATTTAATAATGCATCGGCTGCTG
>WTAY01000188.1 GCA_013139345.1 Methylophaga sp.
TAATAAAGCTCGTCATCCCCGTGAAAACGGGGATCCAACGATAGTGGTTATTTTCACTGCCCATGGATTCCCATTTTCATGGGAATGACGAAGTGAGAAACAGGCAGCTTCATTGATTATGGGTATATAACTTTTATGAATTCAATCCTAACTCGGTATTCATTGTTAGCAGGTGCCGCATATTTTTTCTGTATGGCAATTGCACATTATTTTAGTTTTAAAGTGCCAGTACTCTTTGTGTATTACGACACGCCTTTTTATGCATACCAAGATAAAATCATTTCTTTTTCAGTATGTGCCTATATCGCCCTATTCTATTCAGCATCGCAACACAGAACTGTCGCTCTAAACGCTATTATTGTTCTTGCAATCACTGTATTCGGTTTAATTTCCGTTAACCTATCAACGT
This sequence comes from Methylophaga sp., assembly GCA_013139345.1. Lineage (GTDB taxonomy): Bacteria > Pseudomonadota > Gammaproteobacteria > Nitrosococcales > Methylophagaceae. The sequence goes on from WTAY01000188.1 coordinate 410, forward strand.
CCTTAGCCTCAGTCTTACAAGAGGGGCAATCAACGCTGCCATATTGGCTACAAACGGGGGCGATTTCTGCTTACCTTGTCATGCTCATTATTTTTTACATTAAAGATGGCAAAAGAAACTTGCCGTCATAGCGACGTCTATTTCTATAAATCATTAAAACTGTTGGTTTTTTAGATGGCGAAAAACACTGATTTCTGCTATCTTGCACCCACATTTTTAACGTTTTATCCGGTTTATTCATGCAAAGAAAAATTCTTGTTACCAGCGCCCTTCCCTACGCAAACGGTTCTATTCATCTAGGTCACCTTGTTGAATACATTCAGACTGATATTTGGGTTCGCTTTCAAAAGATGCGTGGTCATGAATGTCACTATGTGTGTGCAGATGATGCCCATGGCACCCCCATCATGTTGCGTGCCCAAAACCAAGGCATTACACCAGAAGAATTAATTGCGGGTGTAAAGCAAGAGCATGAAGCTGACTTTGCGGAGTTTAATATTGCCTTTGATAATTTTCACAGCACGCATAGTCCTGAGAACGAAGCATTAGCCAGCCAAGTTTATTTAGCTAACCGTGAAGCGGGTCATATTACGACGCGTACAATTAGCCAAGCTTATGATCCTGAAAAAGAAATGTTCCTACCTGATCGTTTTATTCGTGGTGAATGTCCAAAATGCCATGCTCAAGATCAATACGGTGATAACTGTGAAGCCTGTGGTGCAACCTATGACCCGACCGATCTTATAAACCCTGTTTCTGCTGTATCAGGTGCAACACCGATCACTAAAGATTCTGAACATCATTTCTTTAAATTAGGTGATTTTGAAGAAAGCTTAAAAACATGGACGCGTGGCGGACATTTACAAAGCGAAGTCAGTCATAAATTAGACGAATGGTTTGAAAGCGGACTACGTGACTGGGATATTTCACGTGATGCACCCTACTTTGGTTTTGAAATTCCTGATGCACCGAATAAGTTTTTCTATGTGTGGTTAGATGCCCCTATCGGTTATCTAGCAAGCTTCAAAAACTACTGTGATCGCACAGGTGTTGATTTTGATGAATTCATGAAGCCAGATAGCACCGCCGAAATGATTCATTTCATCGGTAAAGATATTATCTACTTCCATGCCTTATTCTGGCCTGCAATGTTGCAAGGTGCTGGCTTCCGCCTACCTAACTCAATCTTTGCTCACGGTTTCTTAACCGTTGACGGCAAGAAAATGTCTAAGTCTCGCGGCACATTCATTAAAGCCCGTACTTATTTAGACCATTTAAACCCAGAATACTTACGCTATTACTATGCGGCTAAATTGGGTTCAGGTATTGATGATATCGATCTAAACCTAGAAGACTTTCAAAGTCGTATTAACTCAGACTTGGTTGGTAAACTGGTTAATATCGCAAGTCGTTGTGCTGGATACATCAGCAAAAAATGTGACGGAAAATTATCAGCCACATTAGCTGATTCAGCACTCTTTGAAGAGTTCACATCTCAAGCTGACACCATTGCTGAGAAAATGGAAAACCGAGAGTTTGGTCATGCCATGCGTGACATTATGGCCCTAGCCGACAAAGCCAACCAATATATTGATGACATGAAACCATGGGCATTAGCAAAAGAAGAAGGCAAACAACAAGAAGTTAATGCAATTTACAGCATGGGCATCAACTTATTCCGTGTTCTAGCCACTTACCTAAAACCTGTATTGCCAAAAACAGTAGAACAAGCCGAAGCATTCTTAAATATTGAACCTTTAACATGGGCAGATATTGCAACACCATTACTGGGTCATGAAATCAACAAATTCAAACCATTAATGACCCGTATTGAAGCCGATAAAATTGAAGCCATTCAAGACGCATCAAAAGAGACACTTAAAGCAGAACAAGCGGTAGCAGTTAAGCAAGAAGTCACATCAGACATAGAGCCTATTGCACCAGAAATCAGCTTTGACGACTTTTCGAAAATTGATCTACGTATCGCTAAAATTGCCAATGCAGAACATGTTGAAGGTGCTAAAAAACTACTCAAATTAACACTTGATATTGGTAACGGGAAAATGCAGGTTTTTGCCGGAATCAAGTCAGCTTACAACCCTGAAGATTTAGTGGGCAAGCTCACTGTTATGGTCGCGAACCTTGCACCTAGAAAGATGAAGTTTGGCCTCTCAGAAGGTATGGTTCTCGCAGCAGGGCCAGGTGGAAAAGACTTGTTCATCCTTAATCCCGATGACGGTGCACAACCGGGTATGCGAGTTAAATAACGCGATAACTATCCTATCTTTTACCTAGCATCAATGCGCTAGGTAAATTTCAAATCTATACCGCTAATCATTCAAGATGCAGTTTTTTACATTGTCATCCCAGCATGCTTTTAGCTGGGATCTGCTTAATACAATAGATTCTCGATAAAAACATTCGAGAATGACTGTTATGAAAGCCCTTCATTTTAAATCCACTTAAGCATATACCCGTAACACTTCAACTTATAGCTCCCATGCTTCCCATCAAATAGGAATCAAAGAAAATATCCTATTGAAAACCTGAGCGAACCCTGCCACTATCAACTCTATGCACATGGATGTCGCATTATTATCTGTTTGACTGTTACCTCCTTATTTCAGAGGTTCCCATCCATGTCTAGAAAATATAGAGAGTTTTTATTCGTGCTAATCACAAGTTATGTTTCAATACTCACAACCCTAAGGATAGAAATGAAAAAAATAAGGGGCTGTCCTAGATAACTACCCAAGTTCACCTTTAACCCACTGATTCAATTGTTTTAATTGAAGCTTTGGGTCACTGTTGTTAAATCGCCATTCACACTCCTTCAAAAAGAGGTGAAAATGGTC
>WTAY01000126.1 GCA_013139345.1 Methylophaga sp.
CCCATGTGAAAGTAGGTCACTGCCAGGCTTAAATATAAAGAAATACCCAGTCCTTAATACGGTCTGGGTATTTTTTTGCCTGTAAGAAAGGCTGAGACACAGTATCTAAAATATTTTGGTATGATAACAATTGAGGATTTGTCAGCCTGTGACAGAAGCTCATCTACAGCTCTATGCAGTAAGACTAGATAACTTTTAGTTGGAGGGGGCTGGGTGGAATTGCGAGTAAGCTAACCTCTTGCAATTAAGTACGTTTACTCATTCATTCTGAGGATAAATATTGGATAACACTACGTTATTAACCGAATTAGTTTATGACCAGATTGCAGATAGTTTGGCTGGCGATGGTTATATCATCTTGCCAAATTTCCTTCCTGATGAAACTACACAGCAGCTGTATAAACATGTATGTAATTTACCAGATAAAGAATTTAAGATGGCTGGAGTTGGCCGAAATAATGAGAAACAAGTTGATTATAAAATTCGCAGTGATCAAACGAGTTGGTTAGCAAGCGACGCTATAATTGAAAATGCTTACCTTTCTGTTATGGAAGAATGTCGAAAAGAGTTAAATAGACGTCTATTCTTAGGCTTGTTCGATTATGAGGCTCATTTTGCACATTATGCTAAGGGTAGTTATTACCAACGTCATATAGATGCTTTTAAGGGGCTTTCTAGTCGTGTAATAACGACAGTGTTTTATCTTAATTCTGATTGGAATGAAGAGCATGGTGGTGAACTAGTTATTTATTCACCAGATAGTAATGAGGTTCTGCACCGAATCTTGCCAAAGTTTGGCAAGATGGTGATTTTTCTGAGTGATCGTTTTCCGCATGAAGTGTTGGCTGCAAAACAAGATCGTTATAGTATTTCTGGCTGGTTTAGAGTAAACAATTCAAATAGCCTCGCTGTCGATCCATTTAACTAAACATTTCACCTACCGCTTTACTTAAACTATCTGAACGACTCGGAGAACGTAATACCTTCATTATATGAGGTCGTATTCCCGGCATAAACATCACATCAGCAAGCAACTGACTAAAAGCAGCTTGTCCTGCATTATTCTTGGCTAGTTGTTCTAAATAGAGCTGACAAAGTGACTTTTGTTTTAATATCCGCCAAATCCGACCCGAGATAGTTGCTAACACTTCGATATCTCGACTACATGGATGCTGTAGAACCTGCTTCACCATTTGGTCAACTAGGCCTGTTGCAGCACTATTAGATACTGCGCGTAGACAGGCACAAATTTGTGCAATATTGGGCTCTTTTTCTTCTAGCTCAGCTTTTATGCGCTGGGCTAGTATTTCTACAATGCCAATGACCGGCGAGGCGCTTTCAAGAAAGGTGCTGAACATCATAAAAGGTTCAGGCGGTAGACGTGACATAAGCCTTATTAAGTTTAATATTTCATTTATGTCATCTATTCTAGCTGCAACATCAGCTACGCCTTGCATACCTAATGATGGCCACGTATCTAATTCTTTTTGGCCAGAAAAATAGTCACGTGCATCATCGTAGTAATGTGAAGGTTTTAGTGATAGGTTTTTTCTAACCAGAGCATTAAATCCTGCCATACGATCTTCACGAGGCTTAAACGTATAAGGACTATCTTTTAATGCGCTCTCAATGACTTTACCATCTTTGGCTGCAAGCATAGATTCGCCAACACGTTCTAGTACCATAACAAGAAATTCATCACGCGCTGCTTGGATCAACAAACCTTGTTCATCTAAAGGTAGTTTTAGAAACCAGACATAACGCTTATATGGCACTTTAGGATCCCAGAAAACGACACCAAATAAAGCTGATTTTTTAAATGGGTAGGGATAGGGCTCTCTCGCAAATTCAAACTCAACAAATTCATCTGGAGTTAATTTAACAATACGGCGGCCCATATCAAAAATTCGATATTTTGCCCCGCTGTGATGGAGAAATTCATTTAAAGTTGTAATGTTGTTTGTTGCCATAGTTAGCTCCTACATAACGCAAATTAAACTAAGTTGCTACGTCCTGTATTCAGCATTAATCTTGACATAATCATATGAAAAATCACATGTCCATATAGTATCTTTAGCCATACCTCGGCCTAGTTCAACTTTAATAGTGATTTCATCTTGGTCCATTACTTTCTGACCTTGTTCTTCAGTATACTCTGAGGCTGGCTCGCCATTTTTAACGATACAAATATCATCTAAGTAAATTGCGACTTTTGATAAGTTAAATTCTGTTACACCACTTCGGCCCACAGCCGCCAAAATTCGACCCCAGTTTGGATCTGAAGCAAATAGGGCTGTTTTCACCAGCGGAGAGTGTGCAATGGTATAAGCAACCTGACGACATTCAGCAGTATCAACACCCTGTTGCACATCAATAGCAATAAATTTAGTGGCACCTTCGCCATCTCTTACGATTGCATGAGCAAGTTGCTGGCTAATCTCTGCAATAATTTGATAAAGCATTTGAGCTGAATTATCATCAATACTTGTAATAGTAGAACTACCTGCTTGAGCTGTTGCTATCAAAACACAGGCATCATTTGTTGAGGTATCACCATCCACCGTAATTCGGTTAAATGATTGCTCAACAGCATTGTGTAGCATCGTATCCAAAACAGATTGTTCAATGGCTGCATCGGTAGCAATATAAGACAACATTGTTGCCATATCTGGGCGAATCATTCCCGACCCTTTTGCCATTCCCGTTACAGTAATTGTTTTACCATCAACCTCAATTTGTTTTGAAATTGCTTTTGCGACGGTATCGGTTGTCATGATCGCGTGAGCGGCATCAAACCAATTATCACGTATTAAGCTTTGGTATGCAGCTGGTAGGGCTGTTGTCATTTTATCAACAGGTAACTGTTGTCCGATTACCCCTGTTGAAAATGGCAGTACAGTATTAGCTGACACATTGGCTAGTTCAGCAACAGCCTGACAACAACGTTGTGCAGATTGCATACCGGCTTCACCAGTTCCTGCATTGGCATTGCCTGAGTTGATCAGTAAATAGAGTGGCGATGCTTGCTGTTGATGTTGTTTTGCTAATGTAACAGGGGCAGCACAGAATGAATTTTTAGTATAAACCACTGAGGTACTGCTACCTTGTGCAATTTTGATTAAAACTAAGTCTTCTTTACCTACTGTTTTGATACCTGCACTTGCAATACCAATTTCGATGCCTTTGATTGGCAATAAAGTGGAGGCAGTCGGTACAGGTAAATTAACAGGCATTAGCTAATAGCACCATGACATTGCTTAAATTTCTTACCTGAACCACACGGGCAAGGATCATTACGGCCGACTTTTTTACCATCACGTGTTACAGGTTGTTGGTGAGAAGGGAGTTCTTCACCACCATCTAAAGCTTCTGCTTCATCGTGTTGATATTCAACCTCACCTGATTGGCGGCGCTGCTCTTCAACGGCTTCGACATCTTCAGGAGCGCGAACTTGAACACGCGAAATTAATGAAATAATTTCATGTTTAATATTTTCTAACATCGCAGTAAACATAGCGAATGCTTCACGTTTAAATTCTTGTTTTGGATCTTTTTGGGCATAACCACGCAAGTTAATACCTTGGCGTAAATAATCCATTTGAGCCAAATGCTCTTTCCACTGAGCATCTAGTGTTTGTAGCATGATTGCTTTTTCGAAGTTACGCATCAACTCACTGCTAACGGCTTCTTCTTTTGCCTTACACTCTGCTTCGGCAGCATCGATTATACGTTGGCGTAAGTTTTCTTCATGTAAGTCACTTTCTTGCTCTAACCACTCGTTCACATTGAGTGCTAAAGAAAAATCATCACGTAAGGCATCTTCTAAGCCCGAAACATTCCACTGCTCATCAATACTATTGGGTGGGATATAAGTACTAATTGCGTCATCAAGTACCGATGCACGCATTGATATAATTGTTTCTGCTACATCACTTTGTGCCATTAACTCATCACGTTGTTCATAGATCACTTTACGTTGATCATTCGCGACATCATCATATTCAAGCAACTGTTTACGAATATCGAAGTTATGTCCTTCTACCTTCTTTTGAGCATTTTCAATCGCACGAGACACCCAAGGGTGTTCAATTGCTTCACCTTTTTCCATGCCTAATTTTTTCATCAAACCAGACATACGTTCAGAAGCAAAAATTCGCATGAGATTATCTTCTAGAGATAGATAAAATCGACTTGTTCCTGCATCACCTTGGCGACCTGAACGACCACGGAGTTGATTATCAACACGGCGAGATTCATGTCGTTCTGAACCAATGATGTGTAAGCCACCTGATGTTAACACCGCATCGTGACGTATTTGCCATGCGTGAGTTACTTTTTCTTTTTCGGCATCACTTGCTTGCTCGCCTAAGTTTGCGATCTCAACTTCAAGGCTACCACCTAATACAATATCTGTACCACGGCCAGCCATATTAGTTGCGATAGTCACTGCACCAGGACTACCTGCTTGAGCAATAATATGGGCTTCTCTTTCATGTTGTTTAGCATTTAAGACTTCATGAGAGATTTTAGCCTTGCTTAATAGATCATGTAGATACTCTGAGCTTTCAATTGATGATGTACCAACAAGGACTGGTTGCTTTCTTTCAACACATTGCGTGATATCAACAACAATCGCATCATATTTTTCTGTAGTTGTAAGATAAATTTGATCCGCACCATCTTTACGCTGCATATCTCTATGAGTTGGAATTACAAGAACTTCCAATCCATAAATTGATTGTAACTCAAATGCTTCTGTATCCGCTGTCCCAGTCATTCCTGACAACTTTGTGTACAAGCGAAAGTAATTCTGGAAAGTGATCGACGCTAATGTTTGGTTCTCATTTTGAATGTTTGCACCTTCTTTAGCTTCAACAGCTTGGTGTAAACCTTCAGACCAACGACGTCCTGGCATTGTGCGGCCAATAAATTCATCAACGATAACAACTTCATTGTCTTGTACGATGTAGTCCACATCACGTTGAAATAACACATGCGCACGTAATGCCGCAGTAACGTGATGCATTAGACTAATGTTAGCCGCATCATAAAGACTGGCATTGTCATCTAACAAGCCAATTTCTGTTAATAAGTTTTCAATTTTCTCATGACCAGCTTCAGTAAAGTGAACTTGTTTAGATTTCTCATCAACAGTGTAATCACCTTCAATTTCCACCTCATCGCCTTCACCAATTTGTTTCGATAAACTAGGAATTAACTTATCAATACGTTGGTATAGCTCAGAACTATCTTCAGCTGGGCCTGAAATAACAAGTGGTGTACGTGCTTCATCAATTAAAATTGAATCAACTTCATCAACAACTGCATAGTGTAATTTACGCTGTACCTTTTCTTCCAAACTAAAGGCCATATTATCGCGTAGATAATCAAAGCCAAATTCATTATTAGTACCGTAAGTGATATCAGAGGCATAGGCTTCACGACGAGCATCTGGCTCCATTCCCGCAGTAATGACGCCTGTTGTTAAGCCTAAGAATCGGTATAACTGGCCCATTAAGGCTGAGTCGCGTTGAGCGAGGTAATCATTTACAGTAATTAAATGAACACCTTCGCCTTCTAAAGCATTAAGGTAAATAGCTAGGGTTGCAACAAGTGTTTTACCTTCACCTGTACGCATTTCTGCAATTTTTCCTTCATTTAATACGATACCGCCGATCATCTGCACGTCAAAGTGGCGCATTCCTAGCGCGCGCTGGCTCGCTGCGCGAACAACGGCAAATGCCTCAGGAAGAATATCATCAAGCGTTTTTCCATCCGTTAACTGCTGACGTAATTCAGTTGTTTTCGCTTGTAAAGCAGCGTCATCGAGCTGTTCAAGCTCCGCCTCGAAATTAGCAATTTTATCTACGGTCTTGCGTAATTGTTTAAGCACTCGTTCATTACGACTGCCGAAGATCTTGCTAAAAAAGGTGCTTACCATTGCTTGTTACTACCTGTAGTTACTAAGTATCCATCCGGAAACGAGATTATGAAAACGCATGATTATAACGCGTAGAATTTGATAGGTCTAAAGTCTATTTTGAATAGATGGGGCTCTTTATGTAGAACTCAAGGTTTAGCCTTTTACAAAGCTATATGGGTTGATTGTTTTACCATCCCGTAATACTTCAAAATGAACATGTGGGCCTGTCGAACGACCTGTCGAGCCCATTAATGCGATTGCTTGTCCTTTCTCAACGCGATCACCCACTTTCACGATGAGCGTTTTATTATGAGCATAGCGCGTAATATACCCATTACCATGATCGATTTCGACAAGTTGCCCATAGCCGCTACGTTTTCCCGTCCAAGTGATTATTCCATCAGCAACAGAAAAGACTTTACTGCCTAGCTTCCCTGCGATATCAAGACCATGATGGAATACTTTTTTACCATTAAAGGGATCTATCCGTTTACCATAATAGGATGAGATCCAGCCCTCCTTTGAGGGGGATCCCTGAGGAATTGCAGAACGGATGCTGTCATTGGTTAAGTAGACATTTTGTAGCATTTCTAGCTGTCGGTCTTGAGTTTTAAACGTGTTTGCTAGTTGTTTTAATTCTTGCTGGAAGCTTGTCTGCGAAATGTCTTGTCCTTCTAGCGCAATACCACCTTGGGGTGGACGAATTTCCAATTCAAAAACAGCGGTATCTATCCCTGCCATTTTTGCAATTTTTTCCGTTAATGCTTTTAAACGAATTGATTCCGCCTGTAATTGGCCTAAGCGTTGAGCATAATATTCTTGTATTGCTAATTCAGAGTTCTGTTCAGTAAGGCCTGCATCCTCTGTTTGCATTGAAATAGTAGGCGCAATAGCTTCAGGAACAAGTGAAATATTGGCTTTGGTGTCAACCGACATCATAATAGTTACAAGTACAGCAGTGAAAACACCTACCAACAAGAAGAAACTCTTGCGAGTAAAGTGCCAATGTTTATGTGTCCTGTTATTTGACGGTATAATGATAATCTGCATTTTCACCCTTCACTAAAAGTATGGCTAGCCATGACAAACAAACTAGAACAAATTAGAACTGTTTGCACGAAGAATAGTCAACTTAGCAAGCTAACACAACGAACACAGCAATTAAGCAAGTTAAACTACATATTGCAACAAGTCATGCCGCCTCAATTTTCAGCACATTGCCAACTTGCAAACGTTCGAGCGCAAACACTTGTCGTTCACACTGATAATGCGAGCTATGCAAGTCTCCTTCGCTTCCAGGCAAATACCTTATGTACGGCATTATCTGAATATCTACCTCAGCCAGTTACTAAACTTGAAGTAAAAGTTAGGCCAAGATATGAAACTGTAAAAAGCGAGAACACCTCTTCAATATCTCTATCTGAGGATGCTGTAGATGCGTTAACTCAGACAGCAGAAACAATGGAAGAGGGACCATTGAAGACTGCTTTGCAAAAGTTAGCTAAACGCCGTAAAAAGAATTAATTTACAGTTGATGCTGCCGGGCGGCTAAATGCGATTGGCGCATCTTTTTCATCATCAAAGCTCACTAATTCCCAGCAATCTGTTTCAACCAACAGCTTACGTAGTAGCTTGTTATTAACTTCGTGCCCTGATTTATGTCCACTAAACGCACCAATCAAGCTGTGACCTAGCAAATATAAATCACCAATAGCATCTAAAACTTTGTGGCGGACAAATTCATCTTCATAGCGAAGACCATCTTCATTCACAACACGGTAATCATCAACAACGATGGCATTATCCATACTGCCACCGAGTGCTAAATTATTTTCACGCAACTTTTCGATATCTTTCATAAAACCAAAAGTACGAGCACGACTGACTTCACGAACAAATGATGTAGAGGAGAAGTCAACATCAACTTGTTGTGGTCTGCCAGTAAAGGCGGGATGTTCAAAATCAATGGTAAATGACACTTTAAACCCATCGAAAGGTTCGAACTTAGCCCATTTGTCGCCATCATCAAGTACAACGGGTTTTTTGATTCGAATAAATTGCTTAGGCGCTGATTGCTCTTCAATCCCTGCAGACTGGATTAAAAACACAAAAGGACCGGCACTACCATCCATAATAGGCACTTCTGCGGCATTAAGATCGATATAGGCATTATCAATGCCTAAGCCTGCAAATGCAGATAATAGATGCTCAACCGTTGAAACGCGCTGCCCATGTTGAACCAAAGTTGTAGATAATGCAGTTTCACCTACATTTTCAGCTTTTGCCTCAATTTCAACGACAGGGTCAAGGTCAATACGTCGGAAAATAATGCCTGTATTTGGGGCAGCCGGACGCAATGTGAGATAAACAGTATCTCCACTATGCAAACCAACACCGGTTGCACGAATCACATTTTTCAATGTTCGTTGCTTAATCACGGCGTACCACTCCCCTTACAGACATAAATATCCCACGATAATATCACATCAATACTCGGTCCAGCTAGTTGAACTTAATCTGCTTGACGACGTAAAAATGCTGGAATATCTAAGTAATCCATATTTACATCACCATTTGCCACTTGTTTGTGTTGAGCCCGCTCCTCATTACGTTTTACTGTTGGGATATCATAATCAATATCTACAGGCTTTTTAACAATTTCAATTTGTGGTGCAGCTTCAGTTATATTAGGTACCGCTGCAAGGCTAGCAGCCCCTTGTGCACCTAAACCTGTAGCGACAACGGTGACTCGAATTTCATCTGTCATTTCAGGATCAATAACAGTTCCAACGACCACAGTGGCATCTTCTGAAGCAAATTCTTTGACTGTGTTACCCACATCTTCGAACTCACCAATAGTCATATCTAGACCGGCAGTAATATTCACTAGAACACCGCGGGCTCCGGCTAGGTCTACATCTTCTAGAAGGGGACTAGACACGGCAAGTTTAGCAGCCTCAATGGCTCTGTTCTCACCTGTTGCTTGTCCTGTTCCCATCATCGCCATACCCATTTCAGACATGACAGTGCGTACGTCAGCGAAATCGACATTAATCATACCTTCACGTGTGATTAATTCAGCAATGCCTTGAACTGCGCCTAAAAGTACATCATTAGCGGCTTTAAATGCGTTAAGTAAACTCATTTGTTTGCCAAGTACAGCCAATAATTTTTCATTGGGAATAGTGATAAGTGAATCAACATGCTGACTTAATTCATTTAAACCTGCATCAGCAATTTTTAGACGTTTGGCACCTTCAAACGGGAATGGTTTTGTTACAACCGCAACGGTCAATATTCCCATTTCTTTAGCAACTTGAGCAACAACGGGTGCCGCACCTGTTCCTGTACCACCGCCCATTCCAGCCGTAATAAATACCATGTCGGCACCACTAATCACATCCATGATACGTTCACGATCTTCTAATGCTGCTTGACGACCCACATCAGGGTTAGCACCAGCACCTAAGCCTTTCGTGATATCGGTACCTAATTGTAATTGCGTCGTTGCAGAACTTTTGCGCAATGCCTGAGCATCCGTATTCGCACAAATGAAGTCCACCCCTTCAATTTCATTTTCAACCATATGTTCAAGTGCATTACCACCACCACCACCCACACCGATAACTTTAATCACTGCATTCTGTGTATAAGTATCAATTAATTCAAAAGTCATTTCCTTTCTCCCCAAGTCTTCTATCATTTATATGTATTATAATTATTGTTTTAATTTTTAAAAATTCCCTTGGAACCAACTTTTCATCCGTGCAAGCATGTTCTTAAAATCACTATTTGTTTTTGTCTCACTTTGTCCGCCTAACTCCTCCTGATTTCCAAACAATAACAACCCAACTCCTGTCGCATGAATAGGATTGCGTACAACATCAACCAATCCACCAACATGTTGAGGTAACCCTAGTCGTACGGGTAAGTGGAATACTTCTTCTGCTAACTCAACCACACCTTCCATTTTTGAGCTGCCACCAGTTAAAACAATGCCGGCAGCAAGTAACTCTTCAAAGCCACTGCGTCTTAACTCTGCTTGAACTAGCATCAATAATTCTTCATAACGAGGCTCTACAACTTCTGCCAATGTTTGACGTGCAAGTTGGCGAGGAGGGCGATCACCCACGCTCGGAACTTCGATAGTTTCATCTTCTCGAGCTAATTGAGTTAATGCGCAGGCATATTTAATTTTGATTTCATCAGCATGCTGTGTCGGTGTTCGAAGTGCCACGGCAATATCATTAGTAACTTGATCGCCTGCAATTGGAATGACTGCTGTGTGGCGAATTGCACCATCAATAAATACAGCGATATCTGTTGTACCACCACCAATATCAATTAAACAGACCCCAAGCTCTTTTTCATCTTGCTCGAGTACAGAGTAACTGGATGCCATTTGCTCCAAAATGATGCCATCAACAGATAAGCCACAACGCTCAATACATTTAGAAATGTTCTGAGCGGCACTGACTGCGCCAGTAACTAGATGGACCTTTGCTTCTAGGCGTACACCTGACATACCAATAGGTTCACGAATACCTTCTTGATTATCAATAATATATTCTTGAGGTAGAACATGTAGTAGCTGCTGATCACCAGGAAAGTGAACCGCTTTAGCCGCATCCAGAACACGTTCAACATCACCAGAAGTCACTTCTTTATCTCTAATTGCAACAGTGCCATGTGAATTTAAACTGCGAATATGACTGCCAGCAATGCCTGCATAAACAGAGTGGATTTGGCAGCCAGCCATGAGTTCAGCTTCTTCAACAGCGCGTTGAATAGACTGTACTGTTGACTCGATATTAACCACGACACCTTTTTTCATGCCTCTTGCAGGATGAGAACCAATACCAATAATATCCAAGGCATGATCTTGAGGGCCAGCATCTAAATTAGGTGCAGCGACAATAGCCACCACCTTTGATGTGCCAATATCCAATCCAACTATAAGTTCTCTTTCACTTCTTTTTGACATCATACCGTCCCATTAAAGTCAGGCTGCTTGCCTGATTTCCAAACTACCGACAAACCATTGGTATAACGCATATCCACCGTCTGGATTTGTGCTTGATAGCGCTGCAATCCTGCTTTATATACATTTACAAACCGTTCAAGACGCTGTTTATTATCACTACGCCCTAGCATTAACTGCATGCCATTTTTAAATTGAATAGACCATGCTCTTCTTTTATCCATTTGTAAGTGACTGACACTCAAACCAACACGATGAAAGTAGTTAACAATGCCGGCATATTGTTTAGTCATTACTTCGCTTGTACCTTTGGGGCCAGTTAATTGGACCAGACCTTTAGGAAAGCTTTTCTTAGCTGGGAAAAAGAGCTCTCCATTAGTATTTACTAAAGCATGAACACTCCACTGAGCAACGGCTTCCTGTTCTTCAACAACAAGATGCAAGGTATCTGGCCAGCTTCTTTTCACTTGAATGAGCTTGACCCAAGGCAATGCTTCTCCAGCCTCACGAAGTTTGGCGACATCGACATTAATGAAACTGCCAGTAACGTAAGGCGTAACCACTCGCACTAATTCATTTTTATTAGCATGCTCAAACTTACCATCTACACTGACATGCAAAATCGGTAGGGTGTCTTCTTGCTGAAGCCATACACCGCCCACAATAAGACCAATAAATAGCGATATCACAACCATATTACGCAACCATTGTTGCCATGCTAGTGGTTGACGTTGTTTACGCACTGGCTTGCGAGTTGCACCTTTAGAGCGGCGAGCTTTAACCATTGTCAGCGCCTCCCATACTTGTTTCTAAGATTGCCCAAACAAGTTGTTCAAAGTTTAAACCTGCTTGTTTAGCGGCCATTGGTACTAAGCTATGATCTGTCATGCCTGGAATACTATTCGCTTCCAATAAATAAAACTGACCTGTTTTATCTCGCATAAAGTCAACGCGACCCCAACCCGACATTCTCAAGCCTTTAAAGGCCTGTAATGCAATCTGTTGGCAGTGTTCTTCATCTTGTTTACTTAAACCACAAGGGCATAAGTATTCAGTCGTATTTGACTGATATTTTGCTTCAAAGTCATAAAACTCATGAGGCGTTTTAAGTTGAATAACGGGTAGGGCATGGTCATTAAGAATTGCAACCGTATATTCCTCACCATGAATCCACTGTTCAGCAATCACTTCGGCATCAAACTCAGTCGCTAATGTAATTGCAGACTTTAGATCGTCAGCAGAATTCACTTTAGTCATGCCAATACTAGAGCCTTCATTCACAGGCTTAATGATGATTGGAAGACCTAGTTTACTAACTAAGTATTCGATGTCGCTATCAGCGTTTACTAGCTCAAACTCTGCCGTTGGTAAACCTTGGTGTTGCCAAAGTTGCTTGCTCAAATTTTTATTCATAGACAAGACTGCGGCTGTCATATCACTGCCTGTGAAAGGCAGGTCTAATGATTGCAATACCGCTTGAATTTCTCCATCTTCACCGCCTCGACCATGCAAAATGACAAAAGCACGATCAAAATGTCCTGTACGTAATTGCTCACTGACATCGACCCCGGCATCAATTTTATGGGCATCAATACCTTGCTTGAGCAGTGCATCCAATACAGCGTGACCACTTTTTAATGAAATCTCACGCTCAGCAGAACGTCCGCCCATTAACACGGCAACGCGGCCAAATTCTGATGCTGTTTTAATTAAGCTCATCAGGCTACCTCACCTATAATATGAACTTCAGGTATCAATAACACACCTTCTTCTTGCTCAATTTTTTGTTGTACAAGCTGAATCAATGCCTCAATGTCTGAGGCTAATGCAGTGCCATCACTAACAATAAAGTTGGCATGTTTTTCTGATACTGATGCGCCACCGATTCGAAGCCCTTTTAAACCACATTTTTCTATTAACCTTCCTGAAAAGTCGCCTTCTGGATTTCTAAATACCGAACCTGCACAAGGCTGATTGGTAGGTTGGCTACTATTTCGTCGTTTTAAAAGATCTTTAATTTGCTGTGTTTCATCATCAGTGTTGCCCACTTCAAGTTTTAACTTAGCAGAGGCAAACCATTCATCATTAGGGATTTCAACATGGCGATAACTCACTTTGAAGTCATCAGGCTGGCGTACTCTCAATCTGCCTTGACGATCAACGGTTGTTACTTCTGTCACTAATGGCCATGTTTCACTTTTATGAGCACCTGCATTCATAGCAAGTGCACCACCAAAAGTACCAGGAATTCCAGCTAAGAAAGCACTACCTGTTAGGCCTGAACGTGCAGCAAGCTTAGCAAGTTTTCCACAGTAAACACCCACCTCAGCAGTTACTTCTTGTCCATTGATCTCTACATTTTGCAGTGTGCCTGAGGTAGAGATAACCGTGCCTGCAAAACCGCCATCACGAATTAATAAATTACTTCCTAAACCTAACCATAACAAAGGTTCATCAGCAGGTAGTTGAGATAAAAATAGTGCTAAGTCTTCAACATCGCTAGGGCGATAGAAACGTTGTGCAATACCGCCTACACGCCATGATGTATGTTTAGATAAGGCTTCATTTAGCTTTAATTCACCTTGTAGGTTTTCAAACATTTTCAGACCCTCCTAATTGCGTAGGAAGTTCACGGGCAACACTACCAATATCGCCTGCACCCAATGTTAGAACGACATCACCATCACACAATACAGTGGGTAATACGTCAAACAGAGCATGTTTATTTTCAACAAAGATGGGTTCAACTTGTCCTCGCAAACGAATTGCTCGGCATAAGCTTTTTGCATCAGCCCCAGCAATTTTACTTTCGCCTGCTGGGTAGACTTCCATCACAACAAGTACATCAATGGAAGATAATACTTGGGCAAAATCCTCAAATAAATCACGAGTACGCGTGTATCTATGTGGTTGAAATATCACGACCAAGCGATTATCAGACCAACCAGCACGAAGCGCATCAAGTGTGGCGGCTATTTCTGTAGGGTGATGACCGTAATCATCTATAAGTTCAGCTTTACCGTGTTCAAGAGCAATGTCGCCTAGTAGATTAAAGCGTCGATTAACACCTGAGAATGTTGCTAATGCGCGTTGGCAGGCTTCAACTGATACGCCAAGGTTTCTAGCAACAGCCAAGCCTGCGGTTGCATTGAGTGCGTTATGCAAACCGGGCATATTTAAGGTGATAGGGAATGTCTGCCCTGACTTTTTCTCAATCACATTAAAATGACTTTGACCTTGCTGTTGATTCAAATCAACGAGTTGGAAGTCAGCCTCATCATCTGTTCCATAGCTTAGAACAGGACGAATTACATCGTTTAGCAATTCTCGAACAACAGGATCATCAATACACATCACTGCTAAACCATAAAAGGGTAGGTGATGTAAAAATTCAATAAAGGTTGCTTTTAGCTTTTCAAAGTCATTGTCATAGGTTGCCATATGATCTTCATCAATATTAGTGACTACCGAGATCATAGGTTGTAGGTATAAGAATGACGCATCACTTTCATCAGCTTCGGCTACTAAATAGCGGCCACTACCGAGTTTAGCATTACTACCTGCACTATTTAATCGTCCGCCAATTACAAAGGTAGGATCTAACTCACCTTCACTGAGTAATGCTGCCACTAAGCTGGTGGTCGTTGTTTTACCATGTGTTCCAGCAATGGCTATACCGTAACTAAAACGCATTAATTCTGCTAGCATCTCAGCACGCGGCACAACCGGAATACGTTGTTCTCTTGCTGCTTGCAATTCAATATTATCTTCACTGACTGCGGTTGTGACCACAACAACATCAGCGCCCACTAGATAAGCAGGATCGTGGCCAATCATGACTGTGGCACCTAATTCACGTAAGTGTTCAATCAAGGCATTATTTGCTAAATCAGAGCCTGAAACTTGATAGCCTAAGTTTAATAATACTTCAGCAATTCCGCCCATACCTACACCACCGATACCGATGAAGTGTATGTGTTTAACTCGACTTTGCATTGCAGATGTTAATTTATCCATGAGCCACCTCCAAGCAGATATTCGCAACTTGTGTTGCTGTACCTATCTTTGCTTGCTTACGTGCACGTATTGCCATATCTAAAAGTAAGCTTCTATCGCTTACTAACTGATTTATTTCAGCAGCAAAAGAATCGACAGTTAAGTCGCGTTCTTGTACCAATCTTGCAGCGCCAGCATCAACTAATGCTGTTGCATTATGTGTTTGATGATCATCAACAGCATAAGGATAAGGAATAAATAATGCTGCAACACCCGTAGCTGAAATTTCAGCAACAGTGAGCGCGCCAGCACGACAAATCACTAAGTCTGCCCATGCATAAGCCTCTGCCATATCATCAATAAAGGCGGTGACTTCAGCGCTTACAGCAGATTCTTTGTAATTCTTCTGACAATCATCTAAGTGACGAACACCACACTGATGTTTAATTTCTATCTCTGACTTAATTTGAGCAAACGCATTAGGTAATACGGTATTGAGTGATTTGGCTCCTAAGCTACCACCAAGCACTAACACTCGAACAGAACCTGACCGTTCAGATAAACGAACTTTTGGTTCATCTAAAGACTCAATTGTTGTTCTAACAGGATTGCCAACCCATTCTGCATGTCGAGATTTAGCAAAACTATTTGGAAAGCCTTGTAAAACACGTCGAGCAACGAAAGAGAGTAATCGATTTGTTAATCCTGGAATAGCATTTTGCTCATGAATAACAACAGGTTTAGCTAATAAACGTGCTGCAACACCACCGGGGCCAGATGCAAAACCACCCAATCCAAGAACAACGTCAGGTTGAATCTTTCTAATTGCTGACACTGCTTCAGACACTGCTTTTAGTAACTTAAAGGGAGCTAATAACCAACCTAGTATTCCATTTCCTCGTAGACCTTGGACAGAAATGTAATTAATAGGGTATCCAGCAGTGGGTACTAACTTCGCTTCTATACCTTTTTTAGTTCCCATCCAGAACACGTCACATTGTCGAGAATGTAATTCATCCGCTACAGCTAATGCAGGGAAAACATGGCCACCCGTGCCGCCTGCCATAATAAGTATGCGAGTTGTCATCGTTTGACCCTCGCTGCTGCTTTTTCAGGGTAACGGGTTTCTAAATCTACTCGAAGCAATAAAGCAATGGCAACACACACAATCACGAGGCTACTACCGCCATAACTCATCAGTGGTAAAGTTAAACCTTTGGTTGGTAATGCCCCCATATTCACACCCATATTGATGCAAGCTTGTAGGCCTAACCAAATACCAATGCCATAAGCAACTTGTGAAGCAAATATTTTCCCAGCTAATTCGGCTGCACGTCCAATGGCAAGGGCTCTCCAAATAAATACTAGGAATAAAACAATGACGCTCATTGCTCCTATCAAGCCTAATTCTTCAGCCAAAATCGAATATACGAAGTCTGTATGTGCTTCAGGTAAATAGTCTAGCTTTTGCATACTGCTACCCAAACCAACACCAAGCCAGTCGCCACGACCAAATGCCATTAATGCGTTGGTTAATTGGTAGCCTTTTATAAAAGGGTCATCCCATGGATTCAGAAAGTTTTGTAAGCGGTCCATTCGATAGGACGCAATATTAACTAATGCAATAAAACCACTTACAGCGATAGCAATTAAGGTCGCAAATACATCTAAACGAGCGCCACCTAAAAATAGCATTGCCAATACTGTGGCGAAGATAACCACAACAGAGCCCATATCAGGTTGAAGTAATAGTAAGAATGATGCGAGAACTAATAACGCTAAAGGTGCTGCTATTTTGAAGAAAGATCCTTTTAGCTGCCCATGATGCCGTTGTAAGTAATCTGCAATGTAGATTATTGAGAACAGTTTAATGAACTCAGCGACTTGGATATTGATAGGCCCTAGCGGCAACCAGCGTCGACTTCCTTTAACTGCATGACCAATACCTGGGATAAGGACGAGTGCTAATAAGATGATGCCGAGCATTAATAGTACAGGGGCATTATTCTGCCAAAATGATAAACGCTGTGAAATGGCAGCATATCCAATCACCAAACTAATACCGGCATAGATAACTTGGCGGTTAAAGTAATGTAATGGATTGTCAAAATTAGTTGCAGCTGTACTGATTGATGCAGAACCAACCATGACTAAACCTAAGGTCAAAATAGTAGCAACAACAAAGAGTATTGTTCTATCAAATGTTATAGGAGTATCAGTCATTGAGGCTCTCCTTTACACATGTTTCAAACACATCACCACGTTCAGCATAGCCGCTGAACATATCAAAGCTTGCACAGGCAGGGGAGAGCAGTACATTTTCTCCGTGTTTTACAATCTCATTCGCTTTAGTAACGGCATCCTGCATATTACTTACATGATGTGTTGTGATATGACGAGGAACAGCATGTGCAATTAATGCAGCATCTTGTCCAAGTACAATTACAGATACAACATGCTCATTGATTACCGTTGTTAATTCTGAGAAATTTTGTTCCTTACCAATACCGCCTGCAATTAAGACAATTTTTCCACAGCTCGCCAAACCTTCTATTGCAGCAATACATGCACCGACATTAGTTGCTTTTGAGTCATTAAACCAACGAATACCCTTATTCTCAGCGACTAAATGACAGCGATGAGCTAAGCCTGAATAGTGCTGTAATGCACGTAACATTGCAGGCATCGGTAATGCCATTGCTGACCCCAATGCTAAGGCTGCTAATGCGTTGGCGACATTATGTTGGCCCATTATTTTCAGACTATCTGTTGAGAGTAAAGGCTCACTTCCTTCAGCTAGCCATTCAGAACCATTATGTGGAATGACACCGAAGTCTACACCTTGACTGGCATGTAAACTAAAGCCAATGATATTGCGCTTAGCATCAGAAAACTGACTCACCGTTTCATCATCACGGTTAATTACCATCACGCCATCACCAGCAAAGATCTGTTTTTTAGCTAATTGATATGCTTGCTCACTATCATAACGATCTAAATGATCGGGGCTAATATTCAAAATGGTTGCAGCAAATGCATTCATTGACTTCACTGTTTCCAATTGGAAACTTGATAGTTCAACAATATAGAAATCAGGGGCAGGCTCAATAATTAAGTCTAATGACGGTGTACCTAGATTGCCACCGACTTTGATATCTTTACCTGATTCAATAGCCATTTCCGCTAATAAGGTGGTGACAGTACTTTTTCCGTTCGACCCTGTAATGGCGACTATAGGCGCATTTGCATAACGAGCAAACAATTCAACATCGCCTACAATTTCGATACCTGCTTGTTGGGCTGCAACAATTTCTTGTGTACGAGGGTCAACACCAGGACTTAATACAATCATATCTGCCTGTTGCATTAGATGGCTATCTAAGCCACCTGTTTTTACCAGTACTTCAGGGTATTCTGTTTGTAATATCGCTAAACTTGGTGGTTGTTCACGCGTATCCATAATGGCTACATCAAAGCCTTGCTGCACTAAAAAGCGCGCGCACGACAAGCCTGTTTGGCCTAAGCCAATAATCAGGATTGAATGTGCTTGTTCAGCTTGGGTAGCCAATGTATTCATCGGATTTTGAGACTCGCTAAACCAACTAACACTAGAAACACTGTAATGATCCAAGCTCTCACAATAATGCGAGGCTCAGGCCAGCCTTTTAATTCGTAATGATGGTGGATTGGTGCCATCAAAAACACGCGCTTTCCACGTAATTTGTATGAAGCTACTTGTAATACAACAGATAAGGTTTCGACAACAAAGACACCACCCATGATCAACAATACTAATTCTTGTCTGACTAATACCGCCACAATACCAAGAGCTGCACCTAATGCTAATGCACCGATATCACCCATAAATACTTGGGCTGGATACGTGTTAAACCATAAGAAGCCAAGTCCTGCACCGACCATCGTGGCACAAAATACGGTTAATTCACCGGCACCGGGAATAAAGGGAATAGAAAGATAACGAGCAAATTCATAATGGCCTGTGACATAACTAAATAGGCCTAATGCTCCAGCAACCATTACTGTTGGCATAATAGCTAAACCGTCTAAACCATCGGTTAGATTGACGGCATTACTCGTACCGACAATGACAAGGTATGTCAGTAACATATACCACGCACCCAACGGAATTATTATGTCTTTAAAGAATGGAATAATCAGCTGTGTTTCAGCCGGAGTTGCTGCTGTCTGATAAAGCAATATTGCCGCCGTAGCACCAACCACAGATTGCCAAAAGTATTTATAACGACTGAGAAGTCCCTTTGTATCTTGGCGTACAAGTTTAATGTAATCATCAACAAAACCAATCACGCCAAAGCCCATTGTTACAGCTAAAACAATCCATACATATTTATTACTCAAATCAGCCCAGAGTAAGGTACTCACTGCAATAGCAACGAGGATAAGTGCACCGCCCATTGTTGGCGTGCCTGCTTTGCTCAAGTGTGATTCAGGTCCATCATCACGAATCACTTGACCGATTTGTTTAAAACTTAAATGACGAATCATTGTTGGGCCAACAATTAAAGCGATACCTAAGGCAGTAATGACACCTAGAATTGATCGTAATGTCAGATATTGGAAAACATTAAATCCACTATGGAACTGACTCAAATAGTCACTTAACATTAATAGCATTAGTCTTCTCCGCCTTCAGCTAGCACATCAGCCAGCTTATCTAATTGCATAAAACGTGAACCTTTAATCAAGCAAATATCATCACTTGAAAGCTCACCTTTAAGCGTATTTGTAAGTGTTTCAATCGTATGAAAATGCTCGGCACCAGTTCCATATGCTTTACTTGCTTCTTCGCTTTCTTCTCCGATTGTCCATAATTTTTGAATACCTGCTTTCTTAGCATCAATACCCATTTGACGATGTAATTGCTTACTTTCAGGACCTAATTCACCAAAGTCACCAAGTACCAAACAGTGTTTTCCTGAAAATGCCGATAAAGTGGCTAAGGCTGGTGTGTATGAGCCTGGGTTAGCGTTATAACTATCATCAAGTAATTGTGATTGATTAACACCAGCACGTAATTGCAATCTATGAGGCACACTCGATACAGCTGCTAAACCTTTAACAATTGCTGACGCAGGCACATTCATCGCACTGGTTACAGCAATTGCTGCAAGTGCATTTGCCACATTATGTTTGCCCGGAAGCGGTAGGTTTATATAATCAAACTCACCATCCAACTCAACCATAAAGTGACTTGATGTTGTATCTATTTGAAGATCTTGTGCTGTAATATCGGCATCACACTCTAATGCAAAACTACGCACTTTTTTACCTTCCAGTACGGATGTCCATGCATCCACAAAATCCATATCGGCATTAAGAACACCGACACCACCATCAAGTAAGCCTAAGAATATCTCAGCTTTAGCTTTGGCAACACCCATTAAATCGCCAAAACCTTCTAAGTGAGCTGGGGCAACATTATTAATAACAGAAAACTGTGGCGGTGCTATATCAACTAAACGAGAAATATCACCTCGGTGACTTGCTCCCATCTCGATGACTGCATAATCAGTAGAAGGCGATACATTCATTAATGTCATAGGCACGCCTAAGTCATTGTTTAAATTTCCTTGCGTTGCAACAACAGAACCACACTGGCGAAGAATAGATGCGATCATTTCCTTAACCGTTGTTTTACCATTACTGCCTGTGACAGCAATAACCGTTGTTTGGCATTGTTGTAACCAGTATTTCGCTACTTCACCAAACGCGGTAGTGACATCAGCAACAAGAAGTTGAGGTAGTTCATCATCTTGTAATTTTGAGACGAGTGCCGCAGTTGCACCAGCTTGTCTGGCTGCCGCAAGATAATCATGACCATCAACATGCTCACCATCAAGCGCCACAAACAAACAGCCTAGGAATGCGTTACGGCTATCAATAACGGCTCCCGTTATTTCACCATCCTTTATAGGAGGTTGGCACGCTAATAGTGTTGCAAGTTGTGATAAACGTAATTGCGTAGTCATGCGAGATCACCTGTTGAAAATGGCATATCATCATTTGCAGCCAATAAGATCTCTTCAGCAATCTGACGATCACTAAATGCGTATTTGACGCCTTTTATTTCTTGATATTCTTCATGGCCTTTTCCAGCAATCAATACGATATCTGTTGCAGAGGCATGGCTAATAGCATGTGCGATAGCCAGTTTACGATCAGCTTCAACAATGACAGCTTCAGGGTGAGCCATTCCTGACAATATATTTTTTACGATAACGGCTGAATCTTCACTGCGTGGGTTATCATCGGTGACCACAATTTTATCGGCATAGTGTTCGGCGGCTTTACCCATCTCGGCACGTTTACCAATATCACGATCGCCACCACAACCAAAGACACACCATAAATCGCCATTGGCAGAAATATGAGCGTGTAACGAGGTTAATGCTTGTGTCAGAGCATCTGGCGTATGTGCAAAATCAATCACAACCTGAGCCTGATCTTTGCCGGTAATACGCTGCATTCTTCCATTAACTGAGTGACAGTGTGCAAGTGCTGAAATAGCATCGTCATATGAAATATCAACAGCGATTAAACAGGCTAATGCTGTTAATAAATTATCAATATTGAATTCGCCAATTAAAGCCGTTTGAATATGAGCACTTCCAAACTTGCTGTGTACGGTGAAGTTCATACCTTCACTTGTCATTTGAACAGCGTTAGCCTGAAAAGAGGCCTTCTCACTATCAGCATGAGCATAGCTTAGTATTCCAATATTATCGCGCTGTTCTAATGCTTTAATCAGTGATTGCCCTAAGCTATCACAACTATTTAGTACAGCCGTTTTCACACTAGAGAAATCAAATAAGCGACTTTTTGCAGCAGAGTAGCCCTGCATATCACCATGATAATCGAGGTGATCACGACTTAAATTAGTCAAAGCGGCGACATCAATCGTAATACTATTTAAACGACCTTGATCTAAAGCGTGTGATGATGCTTCAATCACCGCATATTTAATGTCTTGCTGACAAAAATCAGCCAGTATCCGTTGCATAGATACAGGATCAGGTGTTGTCATTCCTGTATATCGTAAGTTACCAATACGACCAATACCTAATGTGCCAATCACACCACAAGAATGACCCAATGACTCAAGCCCTTGAGCAATAAACTGACTTACGGATGTTTTACCATTTGTTCCTGTTATTGCAATAATAGTGAGTGCAAGAGAAGGGTGACCATAAAATCGTGCTGCAATTTCACCTGCTTTATCAGCCAAGTTTTTAACTGAATGACAGCTTACCTTCGCTTGGCTTAAAAGCTCATTTTCTTGCGGTGTTAGTGTCTGCTTAGCATCAACTAAAATAACACTGCTCTTCGCAGTAAGTGCTTGCTTTAAATTGTGTTCACGTTGAACATCATTTTTAGCTAAGGATAAAAATACATTACCCGCGTTGATTTCACGACTATCTAAACTAATGCCGGTTACAGTGATATCAGCTAAACCAGAAGGATCAGCCAACATACCTGCTAAGAGCATCGGCAAAGAATGATTATGTGTAATCATCATTTTTGAGCCACCAACATAGGAGACTTCAGCACATTCTTATCTGGCGCAATATTTAATAAGCGCATTGCTCCCGTCATTACTTCTGAAAAGACAGGTGCAGCAATCAAACCACCGTAGTATTTATCACCCTGCGGATCATCAATCATGATGACCATAGCGAGTCGTGGATTATTGGCTGGAATCACGCCTGCAAATAATGATAGGTAACGGCTTTCGGTGTAGCCGCCTTTCTTAGCTTTTTTAACGGTACCTGTTTTACCTGCAACAGTGTAATTTTCAACAGCAGCAAGTCTTGCTGTACCTTCAGGACTGACAACACCTTCCATCATCGACATGACATTTTTCATTATATCTTGTGAAAAAACGCGACGACCTAAAGGGACTTCATCTAATTTTTGAAAACTGACAGGGCGTGAGACACCACCATTGGCAAGTATTGTGTAAGCACGCGCTAATTGTAGTGCTGATGTACTTAATCCATAGCCATACGCTAAGGTTGCACGATCTAATTTTCGCCATGTTCTCAAATCTGGCATATGGCCCATCACTTCCCCAGGGAAATACCCCCCAGTCGGTTCTGCCATACCAAATGCAGAGAAGTCCTGCCATAACTGTTCAGGCTTAAGTTTTAGTGCAATTTTACTTGCACCGACATTACTTGATTTCTGAATTAATGTTGCAACATCAATAACACCGTAATTTCTATGGTCGGTGATGGTATGACCACTTACTTTGAATGTGCCCGGTCGCGTATCTATCTTTGTATTAAGCTTAAATTTACCTGACTTCAAACCACTCGCAACAGTAAAAGGTTTCACCGTTGAACCGGGTTCAAACATATCAATCACTGCACGGTTACGTAAATGGCTTAATTTCAAGTGTCGACGGTTATTAGGATTAAACGAAGGCTGGTTCACCATCGCTAATACTTCTGCTGTTTGTACATCTAAAATTACTGCCGTACCAGAACGGGCATTGTATTTTTCTACTGTTGATTTTAGAGATTGGTGTGCTAAATATTGCAGTCTCAAATCAACACTTAAGTTTATATTTTGACCTGATTTACTCGCTTTAATTTGCTCGCCACCGCCGACATAATTGCCTCGTCTATCACGAACCATGCGTTTTAAGCCAGGAATACCTTTTAGAGCAGAGTCGTAGCTTAGCTCCAAGCCTTCCTGACCGTGATCATCCACATTATTAAAGCCCACTAAGTGGGCCGTTACTTCGCTTGCTGGGTAATAACGTTTGTATTCTCGTTGCAGTCCAAGCCCTTCAATTTTAAGCTGCCTTATCTTATTGGCTAATTCAGGTGCTACTCGGCGTTTCAAATAAATAAAGCCACGTTTTTTATTCGCTTCAATTTTTTTACTGATTGAAGAGGCTCTAATCTTTAGTAAGGTTGCTAATTGTTGGAGTTGTGCATCATCCAGTGTATGTTTTTTAGGGTTAAACCAAACAGAATGCACGGGTGTGCTAATGGCTAACGGCTCTCCATGTCTGTCTAAGAACATGCCTCGGTGAGCAGCAATAGATACCTTTCGAATATTGCGAGCATCACCTTGATCGCGTAAGAAATCAGGGTGTACTACTTGAATATCAGCCAAACGCCAGCCCAGCCCTAACATTAAACTGACAAATACAAACCGCACTAAGTGTAGGCGCCACACGCCCACATGAGTGACTGTTTTTAATTTACGGCTCATGGCTGTATCAGTACCGTTGCATCTGATGAAGGTACAGTCATTTGTAAGCGTAACCTAGCTTGCTGATCAACCCGGCCTGGGTTGGCCCAAGTGCTTTGTTCTAATAATAAACGGCCCCATTCTTCATTCATCTGGTCACGTTTATATTCTAGTTTTTGTAAGGCAACAAACTCACTACGGCCAATATGTTTGCTATAAATAACGGCCATTGATGATGCTATAACAAGCGACACTAAGAGCACGAGTGGTACGTCAATAGTGAGAGGCTCAAGTTGAGAAAGTAAACTCACAATAATTTCTCAACAACACGTAAAACAGCACTTCGTGCCCGTGGATTAACATCAAGCTCTTCATTGCCCGCTTTTATAGCTTTGCCAACTAACTTTATTCTTGGGTTTAGCTGATCCGCTGTAATTGGAAAGTTAGAAGGTAAATCATCGCCTCTAGCTTCATCACGGAAATAACGTTTAACAATTCTATCTTCTAATGAATGAAAAGTGATGACAGCCAAACGACCACCAACGGCTAATACATCTAATGAATGTTCTAAGGCAACTTTAAGATCTTCTAATTCATTATTAATATAAATACGAATAGCTTGGAAGGTGCGTGTTGCAGGGTGTTTATTCTTTTCGCGAAATGGCATCGCTTTATCAACTAAGGCTGCCAACTGTGTTGTTGAAACAATGGGGGTGTGTTCACGTGTTTCAACAATGGCATTTGCAATTCGTTTACCAAATCGTTCTTCACCCAATGTTTTAATGACAAAAGTAATATCTTCCACTTTGGCAGTAGCTAACCACTCTGCGGCACTGATACCCGCATCAGGGTTCATTCGCATATCAAGAGGGCCATCTTTTTGAAAGCTAAAACCACGCTCGGCTTCATCAATTTGAGGTGATGACACACCAATATCTAATAAAATACCATCAACGCGACCTTGCCATAAATGATCATTTACAACGTCAGTCATATCTGCAAAAGAACATTGCTCAATAGTAAAACGAGGGTCTTCTTTTTCTAGGGCTTGTCCTGTAGCAATCGCAGCAGGATCTTTATCCAAACCAATTAAACGACCATTATCAGATAGCTGTGCTAAGACTTGGCGAGCATGGCCGCCACGACCAAATGTACCATCGATATAAAAACCATCAGCTTTAACAGCCAAGGCAGCGATGGTCTCATTTAACAAGACTGGTAAATGTTCTGAATGGCTATCAGTCATACTTTAGATCCTAAATTGACAGGTTTTCTAATTCAGCCGGTAAAATACCGCCGAAATCTTCTTCCAAACAATCATCCATTAAGGCATTCCATGTTTGTTCATCCCACAACTCAAATTTATTTCCTTGACCAATCATCACCATACTTTTATTTAAACCAGCAAACTCACGAAGCTTAGCGGGGAGTAAAATACGGCCATTACTATCCATCTGACATTCTGTAGCATTACCAAGTAACATTCGCTGCAATCGACGAGCTGGACCTTGCATATTAGGCAGGGCCATTAATTTCTTCTCTACTACTTCCCATTCAGCAATAGGATAAAGCTGTAAACAGTGGTCCGAATGATCAATCGTGACAATTAAATGGCCTGAACAGCAGTCGTCCAGATGCTTACGGAACTTGGCTGGAATGGCCATCCGTCCTTTTGCATCTAAATTGAAAGTTGCTACGCCTCTAAACACGTGTTTCCCTTAATTCGTTTGATCCACTTTGATCCACAATTACCCACTAAGGGACACTATAGGAGTGAGATCAGGGCATGTCAAGTCATGTAATGAACAAAATCCCCTTTTAGGGACAATGACTTAGCGACACTTTGTTAAAGTGGGAGATAATAAATAGGGTGCGAAAGTAAGGACTACTTTCGTATCAAAAAACTGGGGTTGGAAGTTAAAGTAGATTCTAGTTAATGCTACTAATTTTGAAGCTGGAAACCATCAAAATACATCCTGATCTCAGACAAGATCAGCTGTGTAAATGACCGCTAATTAGCGGAAAAAGACTATTTCTAAGAAAATAAGATAATTGATTTCAATTACTTTGAAAAAACATCACCATCACAAACTGTAGGCTTATGAATTTATGTTGTTTTTTATGATTAGCGATTAAAGAGAAAAGATATGTTTTCTCATAAGCCGAATAGTATTAAAAATTGACGCTCTTCCTTTTCTAGCCAAAGAACCAATAAGCAACAGCAATCGCAGCCATGATCCCAGCAATATCAGCTGCAAGTCCACAGGCTGCAGCGTGACGAATATTTTTGATACCTACAGAGCCAAAATAAACCGCAAGCACGTAAAATGTTGTTTCAGTGCTGCCTTGTACGATAGAAGACAGCCGTCCGGAAAACGAGTCTGCACCATGAGCTTGCATCGTATCCACCATCATCGCTCTAGCACCACTACCACTAAAGGGTTTCATCAAGGCGGTAGGAAGTGCATCAATAAAGCGGTCATCCATGTTCACTGCCAAAACAAGGTGACGTAACCCTGAGGCGAGCAGATCTAAGGCACCACTGGCACGAAACACGCCAATAGCAACCAACATCGCAACAAGGTAGGGAATGATGGTGATTGCGGTTTCAAAACCTTCTTTGGCACCGTCAATAAATGCCTCGTAAGCATTGACCTTTTTGATAACGGCACCCGAGATAAATAACATCACGAGAGAAAATAAAATGACATTACTAATCAAGGCTGATTGAGCAAGCATGTCAGCTTGGGGCAAATTGGCAAAGTATGATAGTAAGCCAATAATGAAGAGGGTGAAACCACCGAGATAACTGAGAATGACTTTATCAAGTAAGTTGATTTTCTGTACTGATGCAACCACTAATAGGCCGATTACTGTAGAGGCATAAGTAGCAATTAATATAGGAATAAAGACATCAGTTGGATTCACTGCACCCATTTGAGCTCGGTAAGTAAATATCGTAACAGGGAAGAGGGTGACGGCAGATGTATTAATGACCAAGAATAAGATTTGAGCATTGCTGGCGGTATCTTTGAATGGATTGAGCTTTTGTAGCTCCTTCATTGCTTTAATGCCTAATGGTGTTGCTGCATTATCTAGCCCCAATGCATTGGCTGAAATATTCATCACCATTGCTCCCAATGCTGGGTGGTTTTTGGGTACTTCAGGCATTAAT
Source organism: Methylophaga sp. (assembly GCA_013139345.1). Classification (GTDB taxonomy): domain Bacteria; phylum Pseudomonadota; class Gammaproteobacteria; order Nitrosococcales; family Methylophagaceae. The sequence continues at coordinate 27,319 of WTAY01000126.1, forward strand.
TTAGAAAAGAGGGGAGTTAAACCACGAGTCAGTAAGTCAATAAACCCACTGCGTTCACCGATACGCATAATACCTAACCATAGGGCTAATATTCCTGTTAGCCCCAGTGATATCTCGAAAGCTGTTTTAGATAAGCTGAACATTGCCGTCATTAACTGACCAAATATTTCAGTATCGCCAAAGGCGAATAACTTAATTAAAGCAACAATAAAGGCCGTAGTGAAAAAAAAGATCCAGATAATGTTAAGCATCAGCTCCTATTACCTTTAATATAGTAATGCTAATTTTGAACCCTCACGTGCTCTATTTAGAGACATGTAACGCTCTCAAATGAATCGTGTTTTCTGTTGTTATTTCGGGGTGACGATACATACCAACTTTGAAGTAATGTTGATATGTATTCAGCATATTAGCTCCATAATAGGTGAAATGAGGAGTTTTACTATCATTTAGCCATAGTTTCATTTTTCCATTCTCAGCTTGAGACCACGTGATTTCAGCTTTTATTTTAGTCCACTTACCTAATTCAATTTCTATTAAATTATCTACTTCAGGTTGAACATCCATATAGTGGGTACTTAAATAATAATGGCCATCAATATAGCCAAAATAGAGTGCGATAGAGGGAGGTTCGTTTGGGTAGTCATCCCATGACTCATTTTTTGTTCTGTCAGGCTGAACATGCCACTGGCTCATTGCCCACCATCTATTTTGAGGGGCATCATGCTTAAAACCAGTAGGAAGCATCATTTCCCATTCATAGCTCACAGTATCATGTTCAAGAAAGGGGTAATCAACGGAAACTTCAGATCGTGTTCCATTATTTAATAATGGCTGGTGGCGAAGTAAAGAGAGCGAAAGGGCGCTGGACTGAATACGAATGTTTTTCTGAGATAGGGCTTCGACACGTGCGAAGTTTCTTACACTAATATCACTAATTAAGGCCTTGATAGCATCCTGCTCTGTAATGACTGTTGTACTGTTTGCAGCAAGCAAGCTACATGATATGAAAAGAAAAAAAGTACTTAGTATTGTTAAAATTGGCTTCATCATGAGGCTTCTTTTAGAAAATTTTATTCTAGCATGGATACCAACCCCACTTGAAGGTGGAGTTTTAAGAGCGGGGGCATTGAGGAGGATAGAAGGAATGAGGCAAAAAAAAGCCCCCTAATTAAGGAGGCTGATTTAGTATTACTTTATGACTCGTTATTGCCACGTCTTTGGCTCGGACGACGTGATTTATCACGAGCACGAGCACGAGGCTTACCTGAGCGTCTTGGCTTACGTTGAGTATTCTCACCGCCACCATCACCCGCTGCTGAAGCGTCATTATCATTAACAATACTCATTTCGAGTTGTTTATTACACACCCAAACTTTGCGTAATTGTTGGAATAAGTCTTTTGGCATACCTTCTGGTAAATCGATCGTACTGTAATTATCTTGCAGGCTGATTCGACCAATATCTTTACTATCAATACCGGCTTCATTAGCAATCGCACCAACGATGTTTTTAACTTCAACACCATGTGTTCTACCTACTTCCACACGGTAAGTTTGCATACCGTCTTCACTGCGATGAGGTTTATCTTGATTACCTCGACGAGGTGAGCGTTCACGACTTGGGCGATCGCCACGATCTGACTTATCTCTACGACTACCACGTTCACGATCAGCGCCTCCTCGTTCTGCTCTAGGCGGACGCACATGAACAACAGGTTTTAGAGGACGACTCTTTTGCACTAAGTACGTTAATGCAGCTGCGACTTCTAGCGGATCAGCATCATGTGCTTCTTGATAATGAGCAATAACTTCTTGGAAAAAGCTTAAATCTTGAGACTCAATCGTTTCGCTGAGCATTTGAGTAAACTGCATTACACGGCGATCAGCAATATCTTCTGTGCTCGGTAATTGCATTTTCTCAATCGGTTGACGTGTTGCTTTTTCGATAGCAAACAACATACGTTTTTCACGAGGAGAAACAAATAAGATTGCAGTACCAGTACGACCAGCCCGACCTGTACGGCCAATACGGTGAACATAAGATTCAGTATCGTAAGGAATGTCATAGTTAACAACATGGCTTATGCGTTCGATATCTAAACCACGTGCGGCAACATCAGTGGCTACTAAGATATCTAGCTGACCTTTTTTCATCCGTTGAATTGCTTTTTCACGAGCGGCTTGATTCATGTCACCATTAAGTGGTGAACTAGAATAACCACGAGCTTCTAACTTTTCTGCTAATTCAGCTGTTGCATTCTTTGTACGAACAAAGATGATCATCGCATCAAATTCTTCAACTTCAAGAATACGTGTTAATGCTTCTAATTTGTGCATGCCTGTTACTTGCCAGTAACGTTGGTTGATTGTTTCCATTGTTGATGTTTTCGACTTAATGCGAATTTCAACAGGATCTTTCAAATAACGTGTAGCAACACGGTGAATTGGTCCCGGCATAGTTGCTGAGAATAAGGCAACTTGGCGTTCGTCAGGTGTTTCTTTAAGAATAGTTTCAACATCATCAATGAAACCCATGCGTAACATTTCATCAGCTTCATCTAAAACGAGTGACTTTAGCTCACCTAATTTTAATGTTTTACGACGAATGTGATCAAGAATACGACCTGGAGTACCAACAATAACTTGAGGGTTACGCTGCATTTGTCGCAACTGAATGCCCATGCTTTGGCCACCGTAAACAGGTAAAACGTGAAGGCCTTTCATATGTTTAGCATAACTTTGAATCGCTTCTGCAACTTGAATTGCAAGCTCGCGAGTAGGTGCTAATACGAGCATTTGAGGCATTTTAGATTTTACATCAATACGACTCAAAAGAGGTAATGAGAATGCCGCTGTTTTACCTGTACCTGTTTGCGCTTGGCCTAAAAGGTCGCGACCCTCAAGTAATGGAGCAATACTTTGAGCTTGGATTGGTGAAGGTGTTTCGTAACCAGCTTCATTAACGGCTTTAAGAACGGCATCTGATAAGCCTAGTTCTGAAAAGGGTAAAACTGGAGTTTGTTCTGTGTCTGACATGAATTCGCCTGTGAAAGTCAGTTTTAAAGTAAAACTGAGAGAGGGGGGATTGATCAATCAAACAATTATACGCGAATTAAACAATAAAATACAGTTAAATCAGTCTGTTAAATGTCGAGCGAATATAATTGTCTTTGAGGCTATGAGCGGGAATGAAAATAAGGCAAAATTACATAAATAGATATAACGAAAGGAATGCTACGTGGACCATTTTTCAGTGGATGCTTATTCACCAAAAGAAATTGCAGCGAGAGTAGAAAGTGTCGGGGTAAGTAAAAGCACGGGTGAACCGTTACTGGTTTTTGCACTCGCTATATTGGCTGGGGCATTTATAGCTTTTGGCGCTGTTTTTTATACTATAGTTACTCATGATTCGACAGGTGTTTCTGCAGGGTTAATGAGGCTCATTGGTGGCTTAGCTTTTTGCTTAGGACTTGTGTTAGTTATTGTTGCTGGTGCTGAATTATTCACAGGCAATAATTTAATTGTGATGGCGTATGTTGATGGAAAGGTTAGCCTTAAACAATTGTTAGGAAACTGGACAATTGTTTTTATTGGTAACTTTGTCGGTGCTCTAGGTATTTTATTGCTGATCTATTTGAGTGGTCATTGGCAAATAGGTGGCGGTGGCGTTGGTGCTAAAGTATTAGCCATTGCCAATGCGAAAGTTAATCTGACTTGGATGGAGGCGTTTACCCGAGGTATCTTATGTAATATTTTAGTGTGTCTCGCTGTTTGGCTATGTTTTGCAGGTCGAACCGTGGTGGATAAAGTCTTGGCTATTTTATTTCCAATTACGGCATTTGTAGCGATGGGCTTTGAACATTCTGTTGCTAATATGTATTTTATTTCGGCAGGTTTAGTCGCAAAACAACAACCAGAACTTGTTCAGTTAGTGGGAAGTCTAAATTTAGAACAGCTAACTGTATCTAGTTTTTTACTCAATAATCTTGTTCCAGTTACATTAGGCAATATTATTGGTGGTAGCGTATTTGTAGGTTTGTTTTACTGGTTTATTTATTTAAAAGATTAAAGGAGAAAGCAATGTCTGAACATACATATAAACATATTGAATTAACAGGTAGCTCGACAGAAAGCTCTGATCAAGCAATTCAAAATGCGATTGCGAAAGCGGCAGAGTCAGTTAAACACATGCATTGGTTTAATGTCATTGATACGCGAGGTTATATTGAGGATGGTGGTGTTAAATATTGGCAGGTAACAATAAAGGTAGGTTTCAGAATTGAAGATTAGGAAATAAAAACACCCTTTGAGTAAAGGGTGTTTTTTACATAATGTTAAGCTGACTTTTCGAACTTATGCACCCAAACTTTATGCTTTTCATTCCACTTCATGCCTGCATGCATACGTAGAATAAGACCTTTGTACATTTCCATGCTCGGGTAGCCTTCAGCTTGAGCATCAGCATCGGTCATATCGCCTAATGTTTTTTGCTCTAAACCTGTGACAGTGAATTGAACACCTTGTAATTCAAAAGTCTCACCGGGATAAGCATAAACACCATCACGGCGTTGCTCTGTTTTTCTGCCCGCTAAAGCGGCTTCAACTAATTTTTCATGAGTGACCAAACGGTCAATTTCACAGCTTTTTTCAGGATAATCTGTTGTTGTCATAGTTTATTTCACAATTTTAGTAAATTTAGAACCTTCTAAGGTCAAGTTGTACATCAAGCCTTTATTGCTAAATACAAAGCCAATAATAGGATCTTTGATATCAAGAGTGTTGATATCTTCAGCGGCACCCCATTCAATGAGTGCAACAGAACCATCAACGCCTGCTTTCCAGCCTTCACTTGATTGAAAGCTTTTAAGTGCATCATTAGTCATAAAGACCAGCACTACAGATTTAGATTGAACGCCTAGTTGAAGGCCAATAGAGGCTGCGGCAGTACTATAATAGGCTTTAGTTTTGCCACCGATTTGAAGTGCACCTTCCCCATATTCACCGCCAATACCAAATCCTGCTTTGATGACACTAGGGAAAATGAGCACGCCTTTAGCTTGTTTCAAAAATTCAGAGCCACCAGGGATTTCGTTACGAAAACGTTTCAGTGTTTCTTTAACGCCTACGTTAATTTCATAAGATGAGGCGGCATTAGAAATAGGACTTATAAATAAGCCAAAACTAGTTATTAGGGCAAGAGTGAAAGTAAAGAGTCGATTGCTGAGTGACATGATTCATTCCTTATTCAGATGATTTAATGACACGTTAGCATGCTGTGCACATTGAATAAAGAGGTGATTAAAAAAAGAGCCAGTGCGTGTGCACTGGCTCTCAGGTTTTTTCTGATTTAAGGCTATTTTACGCCTTGGCTTGCCAAGTATTCTTCATAGCTACCACGGAAATCAACAATACCGTTTTCAGTGATATCGAAAACACGGGTCGCTAATGATGATACAAACTCACGATCATGGCTGACGAAAAATAATGTGCCATCATAGCGAGTAAGCGCCATATTTAATGACTCGATAGATTCCATATCCATGTGGTTAGTTGGTTCATCCATAATTAAGATATTTGGTTTTTGCAGTAATAATTTACCAAACATCATTCGGCCTTTCTCACCACCTGATAGGACTTTAGCTTTCTTATCAATTGATGGGCCTGAGAATAATAAACGACCTAATGTGCCACGAATAACTTGTTCGTCATCTGACGGTTTTCCCCACTGCTGCATCCATTCAAACAAGCTAAGATCATTTTCAAATAGGTATTCATGATCTTGTGCGTAGTAACCAATGTTGGCATTTTCAGACCATTTTACTTCACCTGATTTTGGTGTCATCTCTGTTGCTAATGTCTTAGCAAGCGTTGATTTACCAATACCATTGGGGCCGATAATTGCGATTCGCTCACCCACTTCAGCCATAAATTTAAAGTCTTTAAACAGTACTTCTTCACTGTCGTAACCTTGGCTGACATTGTTCACTTCAACCGCATTACGGAACAATTTTTTATCTTGTTCAAAGTTAATATAAGGGTTAACACGGCTTGATGGTTTGATATCATCCAATTGGATTTTATCAATTTGCTTAGCACGTGATGTTGCTTGTTTTGCTTTTGATGCATTAGCTGAGAAGCGACGAACAAAATCTTGTAATTCAATAATTTGTGCTTTTTTCTTAGCATTATCAGCTATTTGACTAGCTCGAGCTTGTGTCGATGCCAGCATGTATTCATCGTAGGTACCAGGATAAACACGAAGTTCACCAAAGTCCATATCTGCCATATGTGTACAAACACTGTTTAAGAAATGACGATCATGCGAGATGATGATCATTGTGCCACTACGCTGATTGATAACATCTTCTAACCAACGGATCGTATTGATGTCCAGATGGTTAGTTGGCTCATCAAGTAACATGATATCCGGTTCTGCAAATAGTACTTGAGCAAGCAAAATACGGAGTTTCCAACCGGGAGCAATTTCACTCATTGGGCCGTAATGTT
>WTAY01000095.1 GCA_013139345.1 Methylophaga sp.
GGTGGCGAAATTGGTAGACGCACGGGACTTAAAATCCCGCGGAGTTAAATCCGTGCCGGTTCGATTCCGGCCCGAGGCACCATATATGAAAAGCCTGTATCCCAAAGGATACAGGCTTTTTTTATGCCTGAAGAAAATGAAATTCATCGGTTGAACGCTTTAAACTCAAAGTATCACTACGAAACAGAATGTCGTAGTTTTCCGTAGTGGATGTTTAAATCGTTTTCGTGAGGGCAACATAATGTCTTATATCCGCACATTACCAAATGGCAAGTTTCGCGCCGAAGTTAGTACAAACTGTTAATAAGCATTGAAATGTTTCCATTTTTTTCAAAAAACAGCGTCAACTTTAATCAGTCTAATTTTGTATATTATTGTTATTTAATAAAGATTAAAAAATAACGACTAGAAAATTGATGCTGAAAGTGGAAAATATTGAACGCTGATTGACAGGAATTTATTCAAAATTCACAGTTAAGGTAACTCCCATTGTCCGAGGATCACCAACACCTAAAATATTCCAGCCTAATATTTCTATAGGGGTACCAAAGGTAAAAAACTCCTCATCTAAAATGTTTTTTATCCAAAGAGAAAGCTGATATTTCTCATCATAGGATATAAATGCCAGACGACCATTGACAATACCATAGGCACTTTGAGCTAGAGTGGAGTTGTTGTCTGCAGTAAAAAACTGTTTACTGTTCCAGAAAAAATCGGTCTGTGTACGAACAGTACCGTGATCTAGGGGCCAGTCGTATTGAACCAAACCGTTGATGTTCCATTTTGGCGCATCAGGTAATCGGTTTCCAGATAAATCAGAGGCTGAGTTAAATGGATTGGTAAATTGTGTAAAGCGAGCATCAAGATAGGCTCCACCAAATCGAAAAAACCATGATTCATCGAGTAAAAGTTGCATCTCCAGTTCAAGACCTTTAATCTCTGATTGACCGGCGTTAACCAGTGCTTGTACTTGCAGGTTTTGACCCGCAGGGACGAAGACTTGTTGGTCATCATACTGTGTATAAAATACCGTTGAGTTGAGCTGTAAACGTCCATCTAACAAACGTCCTTTGTAACCCAGCTCAATACTATTGACATATTCTGGATTGGTTAAAGAGGCTTCGGCTACATTAAACAAAGCACCACCATTAAATTCGCCCCCCTTAAAACCACGTGATGCACTAACAAAGAGTAGTTGATCATGGTTAATTTCAAAGTCCAAGGCAATTCGACCACTTAGATCATTCCAGTCATTTTCGATATGAGTACTAGGGATGGTATTGAACAAAAAATGACTACGAGCAATGTTTTCGGAGACAAACTGATTCCGCGTGGTGGATGCATCCCAAACCAATGCTTCAAAGTCAATTTCACGACGGTCGTACGTCCAACGTAGGCCTGCCGTTATATTCCATCGTTTCAATAATTTATAACTTAGCTCTCCAAATACAGCAAAGCTTTGTGTCTGTTGTTGAAGGTCTGAAGCTATACCTTCCGGTGTTGAGGAGCCAAACAATAGACCACCGGGACGAAGCAAATTAAAAAAGTCATTATTATCCGAGGCTTCCCATTGAGATAATTGATCCTGATAATAATTTACACCCGCAATCCATTTCAGTGCCTCCGTAGTGTTCGATGCCAATCTAAATTCCTGACTCCAGAAATCGACTTTGGAAATAAAACTTGTATGTAATTGTGCGCTAGGTTGATGATCTGAGTCCGAAAATCGTTCTAGATCTGCCTGATCAAACGCTGAAATAGAGGTAAATGTGATTGTTCCAAGATCCCAGTTAGCTTCGAGACTGGTTCCATATGTCTCTACTTCATCACGGGTTCTTAGGTTGTCAAAACTTTCGTGCAAATCCGTCGAGTCCTTTTGGCCTAAATAGTCTTTACATGCACCACCAAGGCCTGGCTGACTACCTGCTGGACAAATTAATCCAAGCTGTTTGCGTGGTAAAATATCAGGTTGGTTCTCACCACCATGAACATTGAGTAATAAATCGAAACTGTCAGTTGGTTGAAAACGAATTAATCCACGGTAACCAAGAGAATCTGTTGTACCAGCATGATTAAATCCACTATTAGGATTATTGTTATCAAAAATGCCTCCCCGATTAAGGGAAGCCACTGATAATCTGGCAGCAACTGTATCACCTAAAGGGAAACCCACCGCAGCTTCAACATCCATCTGATCATACGAGCCGTAGCTGGTTTTTAATCTGGCATTAAAGGGTTCTTCAATTTCAGGTTTCCGAGAGATATAGTGTACGAGACCGGCAGTTGTATTTCTACCAAATAAAGTACCTTGCGGTCCACGTAATACTTCTACTCTATCCAAATCAAATAATGGGAAGCCGTGTACGATGTTTGACCCTAAATAAACGCCGTCACGATAAACCCCCACTGGACCAATCACATTACTATGGAAAGCATTGTTGCCAATACCGCGTATAAATATATTAGGTGTTGAAATACCAAATTGGCTACGCCACTGTAAATTCGGTGTCTGCTGAGCAATGTCATTACTATCCAAAAACCCAAGATCAGCAATGTCTTCACGGCTAAATACGGTGAGGGATATTGGGACTTTTAAAGCAGGGTCTTCGCGTTTAGTCGCGGTTACAATCATTGTCTCAAGCTGCTCTTGAGCACAGACTAAACTAGTAGCTGAGTGGAACAAAACAATGATTAATAGGTACCGTAAGGTAAAAAAAACATTGCATTCAATATATGAGCAGATTCCTTGTATAGATGATGTTGTCATATATCTCTCTCATGCGAACAGGGCTTAAAACCTGAAGCTCTTCAATTGAATATCAAGCATCTCCATTCTATACCTTTTTGATGTATCCATACTTTCTAAACCATAATCTTTTTGTGCTAAATGCTTTGGTATACTGTTATTTTTACCTCATTGACCTGACTCTTTCGCGCAAGGTATCTACATATGACTGCTCAAGCATCAGTAATCGAAATTTTGGTTCTACTCGCAGGTATTCTGTTTCTTATTTACTGGGTTTTGTCCTGGTTTACTATGAGGAAAAGTTTGGGAGGGCTTAAAATGCTTTCCCAATTACCACAGTACGAGAATGAACAATCAGGTCCTAAAATTAGTATTATTGTCACTGCTTGTAATGAAGAGAAATATCTTGAAGAAACGATTCCTCGCCTGCTTGCCCAAACTTACCGCTCATTTGAACTGATACTTATCAATGACCGCTCTACTGATAGAACGGGAGAAATTATAGAGTCATATGTTTCTAAAGACCCTAGAGTTCGGTCTATTCATATAGATTACCTGCCTGATAACTGGCTCGGAAAAGTTAACGCTCTGCAAAAAGGGGTTGAATTAGCCTCTGGGGATTACTATCTTTTTACAGATGCAGATATTGAATTCCATGCCACTGCGATTTCATCAGCAATAAAATATGTGGAAAGTCATCATGTCGATCACTTGGCTGTTTTTCCATTTAATCGCGGCCGAAAAACCTTTTCAATGGGACTTTTTAGCATGGCATTTGCGATACTTTATTTTAATGCAACTAAAATACAAAAAGTGAGTGACCCAAGTGATAAGTCACATATTGGTACAGGTGCTTTTAATCTGGTTAAAAAATCTTCTTTTAATAAAACACCTGGGTTTCAGTGGTTAAGGCTGGAAATAATTGATGACTCTGGATTAGGACTTATGCTAAAAAAAGCTGGCTTTCAGACACATGTGCTCAATGGTTTTGGAGCAATTGAAATGAATTGGTACCCTAACCTATGGGCAATGATACGAGGTCTGGAAAAAAACCTGTTTCCAGCACTCGGTCATTATAGTTATGGAAAATCATTGATCAGGGGATTAATTATCTTGGGTACGGGGATATCACCATTAGCTGCTTCTGTTTACACTAGCTCATGGGCTCTTGGTACTGCAACATTGCTGTTTCAGAGTTTAATACCTGGTATTTCAGGACTGATTGTGAGGAAACATACCAAACAAAATGCCTACATTGGCTTTTTGATCCCACTTGGCTACCTTCTTTTTGTTTTTGCACTAGCACAATCCACTTTTCTCCACTGGTACAGAAAGGGAATAAACTGGAGAGGTACTTGGTATTCAACTAAGAATTTACAACGTGAAAGTCGTGTTCGATTGTAATAAGGGCAGCTAATCAGTTTAACTGGTGAAGAACGTTAGATACTAAAAAAATCAACTGGCACAAGCATTTTGAATGCTCTCAATACATCAGAGACGCGCAGTCCCTGTATAGCAGACAGCTATACAGGGCATAATTTACTCTAGTTACAGTTTTCTTCGCTGGTCAATCCATTTTCAAAATTTAGAATTAAATTCTCAGTATAAGCAATTAATAATGCGGCGGCGGCTTCTGATATTTTTTTACCAGTTTGTGCATTTATTTGATTTATTAATGTTTCTAATTGGTTTATAGCGGTACAGATGTTGTCACGATCTGATGAAGAAATAGCACTATCAATTTTTGATAACAAACTATTTCTCATTTGGGAGTCAATAGCCCCTTCTTCAACTAGTGTATTAAGCATAGTACCTAAGCCTTCAACGCTATCTATACAGCCATCACCATCAGCATCAAAACCTATTGCATTCTCCAAAGGACAAGTATCTATACCATCATTTACGCTATCACCATCCGTGTCAGGGTTATTAGGATCAGTTCCTTGACTGACTTCATCACCATCGTTTACCCCATCACCATCAGTATCTGGGTTCGTAGGATCAGTTCTTTGAGTTGCTTCATCTCCATCATTTAAACCATCACCATCCGTGTCAGGGTTATTAGGATCAGTTCCTTGACTGACTTCATCACCATCGTTTACCCCATCACCATCAGTATCTGGATTCGTAGGATCAGTTCCTTGAGTTGCTTCATCTCCATCATTTAAACCATCACCATCGGTATCAGGGGTATAAGGATCAGTTCCTTGCGTGACTTCATAACCATCGTTTACCCCATCACCATCAGTATCTGGATTAGTAGGATCAGTCCCTTGAGTGACTTCACCTCCATCGTTTACACCATCACCATCCGTATCAGGGTTATTAGGGTCAGTTCCTCGATTCGCTTCATCACCATCGTTTAACCCGTCAGCATCAGAATCTGGATTAGTAGGATCAGTTCCTTGAGTGACTTCATCACCATCATTTACGCCATCACCATCCGTATCAGGGTTATTAGGGTCAGTCCCTTGAGTCGCTTCATCACCATCATCTAATCCGTCACCATCAGAGTCTGAAATATTAATTTCAACTGAACCAATATCACAGTTTCCATTAGCAGGCTCAGGTCTAGGCCTACCTCTTTGATCGAATACCATAGGGTTACTATCTACATCAATACAATCATTGATTGGAATGGCATTAATAGCAGGGCTGCCAAATAATGGAGCATGTGTGAAGGTACGCCCCCCATTATCTTGAAGTAGCCCAATGAGTGGATCAGTATTGGGTTGATCAGTTGAATCTGTTAAAGAACAGCTGTCATCAGTTGTAATATTATAGCCCGAGGAGGTAATAGGACCTACGCATAAAGTATGCTCACTGCCATCTCCTGTGATAATTGAGTTTTTAATAACTAACCTACCGGAAAAGGTACCATCCTCCCCGTATCGACTATTATAAATCGCATTACCACCAGTTGTTGGGTATGGATTTAATGAAGAATTTAGAGCCAATGTACTATTAGATATGACTATTCCATCACTACCTGTATCGCTAAAATTTGCAATACCCCCACCTCCAACCTGGCCAGTAGAGTTGTTACTGATGGTACTATTTTCAATAATTATATTTCCAAACCGATTCTCAATGCCACCCCCACTAAATCCAGAGTCATTATCAACAATAGTACTATCTCTAATAATCAACGTTGCAACATTATTTAGAATTCCACCACCAACTACACCATGATTATTTTTCACGGTACTATTAACCAGTTCCAGACCCAAATGTCTATTATCTACGTCGCCAAGAACATAAATCCCCCCAGCTCGACCTTCCTGACCATTGGAGTCACCATTAGTAATGGTTACATTAGAAATTAATGCATTAGTACGTCTAATGTCAAAAACGGGATGAGAATCATTACCAGAAATTATGACTAATTCCGGATGAACGCCAAAGATTGAAAGCTCATCAGTTATATCTAAGTCACCTGTTGCTGACAAGTCTTCTCCACCTCCAACAAGGGTCAGAACATATGTTCCTGCAGGTAATAAGATCACATCTTCACCAGAAAGAGTATTTGCCTCTATTACCGCTTCACGAAGTGAACAGTCGGAATCACAGACTCCATCATTGGTATCTTCTACTTTTGTTACACTATAAATTTCTGCATAGACTGAAGTAACAAAAAACACCTCTAATACGCATAGCATCAATATAGATCGGTATATTCGTTTAAAGGGTATGCCAAAACTTAATTTTCTTTTATTCCACATAATAGATTCTCCTGTTTTTATTAAGAAGCAAAACTTAAAAGTGTGCTGTTAGTACATGTATATCAATTACAGTAAACTAAAACTTATAAGTTCTTTTAGTTTGAACGCACATGATTACGTCCACTTTTTTTATTGTTATCAGTGGGCAATACATATTTATTGTTATTACTCGCTGCAAGATGTGGTTGAGCAAACAGTGTGTTTATTTGCTGTTGCATTTTATATAACTGCAGACTGATGCCTTTAACTTGTATGCTTAACTGTGATATTGAAGTTGGCTGTGTTTCTTCGGCAACAACGGATGCGCTAAATAGACTAAGCGCAATGATTGCTATGTAGTGATTGGTGGTTTGTGAATAAGTGATTTTTTTCATTAATTTCCCCTCTATGTTTCCTTACTGTAAAGTACTTGTTTAATTCTAGGAGTTTCATTTTTAACTCAATGAAAATCTTAACAAACATTAACTTACCGATAGCTTACCGATGGTTAAAACAAGATACCGAAGTAAGAAATTTCCTCTATCAAACTGTTTTTGAACGAGCACGTTTACTGGATTCTTACAGAAAATAATCACCGTTCATTAGTGTTTAAAGCTAATGGGCGAAGCAGTGTATCTGCTAATAATGATGACTGAGCCATCATGGCGCGCTGGAAATTGAAAATCATTCAGGGCGTATTTCAAAGTCTGCGGGAGCTAACAATATATTCATTGTTTGTAATGAAGCTTCTTTAGCGTAAGCAGCAAAAAAAGTCTTACTATCGGGAATAAAGTACCCCTGCTCTGGCCATTTATCAGCAATTTCTGGTGGGTTTTTAAAGGATCTGCATTTATCTAAATATTTGTTATAAGCGATTAAAGTCGCTGTACGAAAAGCAGATACAGCATTGACTATATCTTCTAGTGACACTGTTTTGTCAGGATAAAGCCAGGTAGTGGCTCCCATAACATCATCTAGTTTCCAATCCTTTTTCTGACTATCTGAGTGTTCGTTATGACAGCTGACACAACCTTCGGCAACGGCATAATCAGGGAACATAGCGACGTAACGATTAATATCAGCAGAGTAAAAGAAACTGGGGCTTAATTGCGCTTTAAGTCGATTAAATTCTTCAATTTGCTGACCAGAAAATTTATTAGTCGAAGCAATGGGGAAATCAGACCCTAGGAAAAGCCCTAAGGGTACAGGGCTTTTTTCTATGTTTTTAGAGACTTCTCGAAGAAACAAGGCAGGTAAAGGGCCTGCGTCTATTATTTTGTTTTTCCATTGTTCACTAAATTCTAAACCGACTTTTTTACCTTTACCTACAATTTCTGAGGTATACAAGGCACGAGCAATTGCATTTTCAGCGGCTACTACTTTAAATAAAACACTGACGGGGAATTGAGTACCTACTTTAATACTCTTATCTACAAGCGGTTCTGGTGCTGTTCTAAATAGATAAATGCTGAGTGTTATTATAATTAGGGCACTAATAATAAAGAATTTATTTTTCATAGATACTTTTCTTTGCTTTATGAATAAGTTCACCTGAATAAGGTGAGGGAGCTGTATCAAAGTAATCTTGTATTTTTTTAAATTTAAGATGTCTTCCTACTGTTTGTTCAATTTCCATATCATGATTGCCATGAAAGTCATGACAGCCTAAACAGGTCTCCCAATCTTCCCTTTCAATTAACTCATGATGCGGAACGGTAATGGAATCATCTTCTATACGCATTTCTTCATGGCACAATTTACAATCAGTGGGAGAAAAATGACTGACTCTATGACCAGAATGTTCTTGGTGACAGGAAATACAATATTCAGGATGGATTTTCTCTCTTACCTTTATAAATTTAGGTTCATTAAACCGATAAGTTGGATGAAGATCATTTTCCCTATCATGGCAAGCAACACATTGCTTATTACTTATTTTTGTAAAGACAAAGTCATGCTCTCTTGTTCGCTGACCTAATAAATACTGGGTATTTGCTTGCAGTTGTTGTCGAATGGAACCATCAGATGGAATATGACATTCTTTACAGGCCAGTTTTTCATGACCTGGGTTTAAAGGTCCAGAGCTATGCCAGCTTTCAACATCCCCTTGTAATAATATAAACAACATGGTGATGGATAAGCCTATCCCCATTAAATAACCATATGCTTTAGTCGTCATCAGTCATCCTATTAAGAATAGGAAAAGGCGGTATACATATGATAAAACATTAAACTGCTTACCATAATGGACAGGAAAATATGGGTGCTGAGCCATGTCTTATAGACTATTTGATTCTCAAAAAGAGATTGAAAGATATCTTTATTACATAAAGGTAATAAAAAATTTAATAAATAGCCCAACGATAAAACCAATAAATATGCATAGCCAAACTTTGTAGAATGGAGATAGAAAATTGCTGGTGCAAAAGCACCTGTTACTTTGTGTAATTGGTGATAGGCATAAAAACGGGTATTCTCTCTAATTAATCGAATCAGTGGATAGCTCCATTGAAAGGCAAAAAAAGCGAGTAATCCGTACCCAGTCCAGCGTTTGTAATATTCCTGTAATTGTAAATGCTCTAAAGCGGGGATTTTCAGGTTAAAGAAATCTTGAATTAAAAAGCTTAAAAAGAGAATAATGCCTATATAAAAATAAGCTTTAAACGTACGTTTTTTATCAACGGATTGACTTACTGACGGGCTCTCAATTAATTGTTTACTGCTTAAAGGATAAATGTTGTGACTTTTCACCCCAGCATTCAATAAGCCTTTTTGAACATGTAATTCATATTGAGCAGGCCCAGAAAGGTAATAGCGCGTTTTAACTTGGGCGCGTTTAACTATTTTATGAATATCCTTAAAACGAATATTACCTTCAAATAGAGTGTTTCTTAAATAAACTGAAGCCCCAGTTGATTGAGTAATAATTTTATTAAATTCTTTTTTTGATTGCTTAGAGGTATTTGCATGCCCTGTCGTAGAGTAGTCTAGGTGAAAACTATGATGGTCTATGTTTTCATTACAAATAGTGCGATAGGCAGAAATAACTGGTGTTACGCCAACACCTCCAGCAAAACAAATGATAGGGCTGCTTTTATCTTCTATATCAAACACTTTATCGCCCTGAGGATTAGAAATAAACAGTTTAATAGGTAACTTTTGCTTAAATAACCACTCAGTGAATAGACCGCCTTGCTTTTTTTTAACGGTAATTTCTCTATAAGATAATTGCGATCTCATCGAAGAAATTGCATAAGGTCTAGAGACCCATTGTCCATTGATCTTTGCTTTAACCAGAATGTATTGCCCAGGATGATGTTTAGGGTATTGATATGATTGATCAGTAGCAACCAGCCGGTAAGAATTGATGTCATCAGCAATAAAAACTTTTTTTCTTGCAATAACAGCAGTCCATTCAACTTTGTCGCCCAGCATCTCGTGTAACGTTAAAGCACAAGAACCACAGCCCGTCGATGCTTTTGTTTTCTCAACTAATTCAGAAAAGCTTGAAATGCCAGCATCTATCGCCTCTTGTACAGTGGCTTTTGTTACCTCCATACAGTGGCATAAGATTAATTGATTATCAGGCATTAATGGTTTTCACTTTGAAGCCAATTGTTATTATGATTAGGTCTTTAATGTTCATTGAGTCCTTTATAATTGTTGGTTTTAACCTTAGGAATATTACTAAACTTGCTGTGGAGGCTGTGAAAGTATTGGCTTTTAGCCGCCTCTTTGGAAAAGATGGGCTGGGGGAGATTTTATTATAAAAAGAATTCATTTAATATCAATGTGTTACTGTTTTATAAAATCTCCCTCAATCCCCCTTTTTCGAAGGGGGAGGTCAAAAGTGGAATACTTTCACAGTCTCTAAGGCTGTGTTTCTTCGGCAACAATGGATACGCTAAATAGACTAAGCGCAATGATTGCTAAGCTATGATTGGTGAGGTTGTGATGAGTGGTTTTATTCATTGGTTTCCTCTCTCTGTTTTCTTACTGTAAAGTACTAGTTATATGCTAGTTATTTCATTGTTAACTCAATGAAAATCTTAACAGACACTAACTTACGGATAGCTTACCGATGACTAAACAGTTAAGTTAAATTCACAAAATGGCTAAAACAAGATACCCAAGTAAGATAATTCCCCCTGTTTATCAAACTGTTTTTGAACGAACACGTTTACTAGATATTCTTACAGAAAATAAACATCGCCCATTAGTTTGGGTTCATGGTTCTCCCGGCGCAGGAAAAACCACTCTGATTAGTAGCTGGTTACAGCAACAGAAATCACCGTTTTTATGGTATCGCATGGATAAAGGTATTAATGTTTGTGCAGATTTATTTTACTTTCTAACCTTGTCTGCTGAGCGTAACTACCCTAATAAACAATTTAAATTACCTGTATTTACTGCAGAATATGCAGATGACATTAAGGTCTTTGCTGTGGTCTTTTTTCGCCAATTATTTACTGTACTAAAAAATGAATCCGCCATTATTTTAGATAACTGCCAAGAAATAGAAAGTGATCCCGAGTTTTTTCAAGTTTTACAGATTGCTTTGAACAATATTCCAGAAGGTTTGCAGATAGTTTGTGTTAGCCGAAATCAGCCAGCTCCTTTTTTAAGTCGATTGTCTTTGGCTGGCGATTTGTTGCAATTAAACCCAGCATTATTACGTTTTACTGATGTTGAAAGTAGCGAGTTTCTTGCTTGGCTAAACCCTGATGTTGATAAAAAAACGTCTGTATTACTACAGTCAAAAGCAAAAGGCTGGGCTATTGCTCTAGTTTTACTCTCACAAAAAAATCCAAATAATATTCAGGACCAAATGCCTGCCGTGTATGAGCAACAGCAAGTGTTCGGTTTTTTGATGACAGAAATTTTAGCGAACCTCGACAAAGGTGCGTTACAGTTTTTGGCTGAAACAGCTATTTTTAATCAATTTACAGTCTCCATGGCAACGGCTTTGACTGGTTATCAAAATGCCCAGCGTTTTCTTGACCATTTGGTAGACAAAAATTTACTGATTGATCGTACAGATGAAATTAATCCTATTTATTGTTATCACCCTATTTTTAGAGATTTACTCAATAACAAGAATACCACTTCATTAAACCAGGAACAGTTCAACGCACTTAATCAAAGGGCTATTACTATATTGTTAGCCCTGAATAAAATAGATGAAGCATTACCTTTTTATTTACAATTACAAGATTGGTCAGGCTTAAAAACAGTACTCATTAAGCATGCTAAAAGTTTAATTAATAATGGAAGACATCATGCTGTGATTAGTTGGATAGAGTCTTTGCCAGCTAATGAGTTAGCTGGCGACTCTTGGTTACAGTTTTGGTATGCCGTAGCAATAAAGCCTTTATCACCCAATCGATCAGCAGAATTGCTAGATCAATGCTATCAGCAATTTTATACAACTGAAGATTTAGACGGGCTGTATTTAACCTGGCAAGTTGCAGTGGAGTCGATTACTTACAGTATGGATGATTTTTCCCAGTTGAATATATGGTTTAAGCGTTTTGATGAGTTGCAAGAACTTTTTCCTGATTGTCCTTCTTTAGAACTGAAAGTTAAATTTTCGGTGACCGCTTTGCAATCAATGGCATTTTATAATCCAAAGCATCCTAGTCTTAAAAAACTGCTCAAAATTAGTGAAGAAGGTTTTTCTGGTATTTCAACTAAATTAGAGCAACAGTTAATTTGTTCAAAATTAGCACACTATTACATACTTACTTATGAAGTTGCTAAGCTTAAAGTTTTAGAACCTTATTTGTTAGATAATATAAATGATGAAACCTTAGCACCCATATCGCGCATTTTTAATGGCAAACTTATCGCCCACCTCAACCTGTTTCTAGGCAATGGTCCTTCTGGAGTCATGTTTTACAAAAGAGGCAAAGCAATATCCGAACAATTTGCTATTGAATTGTTTAACTCTTTTATCGAATTAAATCTTGCCGGTTGCAATATTTGTTGTGGTGACTTAGTCAGTGCTCAAAACTGTCTGGATAAAGCGGCTGTTGAAATTTCTTGTAATTACCATTTGCTCAATTCACTTTTCCATTTTAATACTGGCTGGCTCTATGCTATACAGGGACAATTAACACTGGCATTAGAACATAATGAACACGCTATACATCATTGTCAGGATATGAAAAATGATCACGGCCAGGTGAGTTGTCTTGGCTTAAAAGCTCGGTTATTAGCAGAAATGGGGCAGTGGGATAAGGCAGAAAAGGTTCTATTAATCCTGTCTAAAAAATATCAGCAGTTACCAAATAAATTTCACTTACTACAGTATTATCTAAGCGATGCTTGGCTTGGGCTTCTTTTAAATAATCAAAGCAGAGCGCTTATTGGTGTAACAAAGTTTCTTTCTATGGCAAGCCAGGAGCAACTAAAGTTTTTTTATGGCTGGCAGCCTAATGTAATGACTGCTTTATGCGTATTAGCGATAGAACATGATATTGAGGTGGATTATGCACTCAGTCTGATGCAAGTTAATACTTTATGCCAGCCTCCATTGAATTTGGAACAATGGCCTTGGCCGGTGCGCATTTATTGTTTTAACCAATTTAAAATAGAGCTCAATGGGAAATTGCTTAAACAAGATGGGAAAAGCCAGAAAAAGCTTATTGAATTACTCTGGGTCATTATTAGCTTAGGTTGTCAAAATGTAAGAAGCGAACAAATTTGTGATTGTTTATGGCCTGATTCTGAGGGAGATTTAGCTCAACAAGCATTAAATACCTCTATTTTTCGGTTACGTAAATTGATAGGTAAATCTGTCGTTGTCGTTAAAGATGGCAATATTTCGTTAAACCCTGATTATTGCTGGATTGATGTTATTGCTTTTGAAGCGACTCTGAATGAATTGGGCAGTGCGCTCCAATCTGAATCTAAAAATATTTTGTGGATTAAATTAATAAACCATTTATTTCATCTGTATCAAGGTGATTTCCTGAAAGGTATTGATTCTAATATTGTCAAAGTCAAACAGAAGCAACTACAAAACAAATTGATACATCAGATTAAGCACTTAATTGCTTATTTTGAAAGACAATCAGATCATAAGCAAATATGTGATTTGTTAGAACAAAACCTAGATCGGATTTTACAGTTTGAATATGATAACCAGGAGCTACAATCAATACCATTGAAACTGTAGGCTGGCAAAAGGTTACCTAGTCAGCAATCCTGTGGCAAACTCTTTTCCAATTCCAGGAAGAGTTTAAATCCTGGAGTTAAAACTTAGGTCATACGGATTTTTTGACGACTTTATATGTGTCAATCAGCGGCCAAAAGTTTCAACATGGTTGTGTGGGTTTAACCTAGATCTACGGTGTTTAAATCGATAAGAACGGTTCCCTGTTTCGTTGATGCCACAATGGTGAGTTATTCGATCCAGAAGGGCCGCTATTATCTTTGCATCACCAAAAAATTGTCCCTACTTACTGAGTTTTAGGTTGGTTGCTAGGCTCAGAAACTTCACTCAATACAGCTCTCAAAGCATGGATATATTGAGTACAGACTCGCTTTGATTTGTTATGAGTCTACGAGCACGGGATAAAAATACATAAATACTACGTAACGTCATACACTAACTAGCAATTATTAATGACTTTAAACGACTTCAGACTTATGTTACCCCCTATTGAATAAAGGGAGTTTTATAGAGTTTAAAGTAGTCTAGCCAGCACTTAAAATCCCGCGGAGTTAAATCCGTGCCGGTTCGATTCCGGCCCGAGGCACCATATTTAAAAAGGCTTGTAACTTACGTTACAAGCCTTTTTTTTGTGCCTGAAGAAAATGAATTCATCGGTTAAACGCTTTAAACCTGAATTCAAAGTTATGCTTATATCAAATGCTAAGTATTACACTAGGACTCTCCTTCCAAAACAGTTACAAATTAAAGCAAGCTAAAAATAGATACTTTCCTGTTTGAGTTTGTTGAGCTAATTGTAGAAAATATTTAATACATATGTGGTTAATATTGAACCTCCTTTAAAACGATACTCTTAAGGAACCTCTAGTCAATTCAACAGGGGAAATGGTCCAGAACATGCCGCTTATAAAAGCGATTCTTGGAGCGTGCGTTAAGAAATGCAGAAAAAACATCTTCAGGTACGTAGCAAAAATCAGCCGGTTTGTTTTGACGAAAAGATACTCGCATTTTATGCGTTTTCTTGTCGTAACCAATCAAATTAATTTTACTTGATCTTACAGGTTGCATTTTCATGTCTGCCACCTTTACTTTAGTTACAGTAAATTTCAGACATAGATATTTACTTATGGTTCAACTTGGACGTTATTGTAGCGTTGAGTAAGAAACTTCAATTAAGTTGAAAAAATACCTTTGTGATATAGATACATTATTAGTTAGAAAAACGGAGCTAATAAAAACAGTATGAATGATAAGGTATTGTAAAATAAGTGTTAAAAGACATTTAAAGCTGTATGATTATTTTAGAGTAGAGTTGAAAATTTGCTGAGTTAAATCTGGGCCTGTTTGATTTTGGCCTGAGGCTCTTTTTTATACCTAAAATTTGTTACCTCTTTTTGTGATGTAAAAAGTCTTTCTTTGCATCCTGGATATTATTAATGAAATTA
>WTAY01000166.1 GCA_013139345.1 Methylophaga sp.
GCGGAATTAATACCAACTTTATCTGCACCGGCATTGAGCATTTGACGAATATCATCAACGGTACGGATGCCTCCGCCAACAGTTAAAGGGATGAATACTTGGCTAGCAACAGCTTCAACAACATCGACCATGGTGCCTCGGTTGTCATGGGTCGCTTTAATGTCTAAAAAAGTAATCTCATCTGCACCTTGTTCATTGTAGCGTTTTGCAACTTCAACAGGGTCGCCAGCATCACGAATATCAACAAACTGCACGCCTTTAACAACACGGCCATTGTCGACATCGAGACAAGGAATAATACGTTTTGCGAGTCCCATTTTATTTATAATCTTGTGGTGGGTTAAGGCGATCAGCTAATGCTTGGCCTTCGGCTAAATCAATGGTGCCTTCATAAATAGCACGACCAACAATGGCACCTGTAACACCTTCACTTTCATAGTGACACAAGGCTTTAACATCGTTGTAATCTGTTACGCCACCTGATGCAATAACAGGAATCTTGATTGCACGTGCTAAATCACGTGTTGATTCAAGGTTGACACCTTGCATCATGCCATCACGACTAATATCAGTATAGATGATAGCTTCGACACCATCTTGCTCAAAGTGTTTAGCAATATCAATCACATCATGATGAGATAGTTTTGACCAGCCATCAATGGCTACTTTGCCATCTTTAGCATCAAGACCAACAATAATATGGCCCGGGAATTCAGCACAAATATCACCAACGAAGTGTGGTGCATTTACTGCTTTTGTTCCGACAATAACGTAACGAACACCCGCTTCTAGGTAGGTTTGTATTGTATCTTCATCACGAATACCACCACCGATTTGCACATCAAGATCGGGGAATTCTTTACAGATATCGTGAATTACACCAGCGTTAACAGGTTTGCCAGCAAAAGCACCATCTAAATCAACCATGTGCAAACGTTTTGCTCCGGCTTCAACCCATTGTCTTGCAACAGCAATAGGGTCTTTTGAAAAGACGGTGTTATCTTCCATACGTCCCTGACGTAAACGGACACAGTGACCTTCTTTTAGATCAATGGCAGGGATTAATAACATAAGGAGTTCTCCATATTTTTAGACTATGTTTGAGACTGTCCGTCCCAGTTTAGAAAGTTTTTTAGTAATTGTAGGCCAGCATGGTGACTTTTCTCTGGGTGAAATTGCACGGCAAAGATATTGTCTTTATAAATGGCAGAAGTAAATTTATTTGGATATTCGGTCGTTGCCGCAGTGACAGCGTCATCATCGGGGTCAACATAATAGCTGTGCACAAAATAGAAGCGACTATCTTGTTCAATATCTTTCCACAAAGGATGTGCAGATGTTTGATGGACTTGATTCCATCCCATATGCGGCACTTTTAACTCTGGTGTTGTCTCAACATTAAAATGGTGAACATTACCTGAGAAAATATCTAAGCCATCGACACCTTCATTTTCATCACTATGTGTCAGTAATAATTGCATACCAATACAGATGCCTAAAAAGGGTTTTTCAGCCGCGACTTGTTGAATAACGTCCGTCAACCCTAGACGTTGAACTTCGCCTAGACATGCTCGGATAGCACCTTGGCCAGGGAAAACAACATGGCTGGCACTGAGAATACGTTCAGGATCTGCAGTTACTTCAACAGGAATACCATTGGAAACTGTTTCTAGTGCTTTTGAGACAGAGCGTAAATTGCCCATGCCATAATCGATCACAGCTATGTGACTCATAAATTAACCCGAGTATCCTAATGTTTAAAAGACTATTTTACGTAATAAAAGACGAACTTGATACGCAAAAAATCTATAAAGCACCTTTCGTTGATGGTAACTGCTCTAATGCGCGTTGATCAAGCGTAACAGCCATACGTAGTGCTCGGCCAAATGCTTTGAAAATTGTTTCAGCAATATGGTGTGCATTGCGACCTTTGATTGAGTCTATATGCAATGTTAGGCCGGCATGGTTTACTAAACCTTGGAAGAATTCATAAAACAAATCAACATCAAATTCGCCAATCTTGTCGCGAGTGAATGTAACGTCGAATTCTAAGCCTGGGCGGCCAGATAAATCTAAAACAACGCGGGATAATGCTTCATCTAGCGGAACATAGGCATGGCCGTAGCGTATCACCCCTTTTTTATCACCTAATGCTTTTTTCAGTGCTAGACCAATGGTAATGCCTGTATCTTCAACTGTGTGATGATCATCAATATGCAAATCACCTTCAGCTTTAATATTAAGGTCAAATAAGCCATGGCGGGCGATTTGTTCCATCATATGGTCAAGGAAAGGGACACCTGTTTCAGCATTAAATTTTCCACTACCGTCAAGGTTCAAACTTACCTCAATTTGAGTTTCAAGTGTATTACGCGTAACCGTTGCGGTACGAGAAGTCATGAGTTTTCCAGATAGTCAGAAATAAATAAGCATAATAACTGTTTCGGAGACGGGTTTGAAGGGGTATCATTAACGCTAATTGATAGTTAGGAGCTGTAATGGCCCAATCGAACAACGTAACGCCACTGTTTAACGACCTTGCAAAAATTGAACATGATCACGTTGCTTGTCAGGATTGCTCACTTTACCGTCTATGTCTACCACTAGGTTTGCACAATAATGATCTGACAAAATTAGATGAGATTATTACGCGAAGTCAAAACTATAAACGTGGTCAATCTCTTTTTTCAGAAGAAAACAGCTTTAAATCCTTATACGTTGTGCGCTCCGGATCATTCAAAACAACCATTTCTACAAGTAATGGCCGAGAACAAGTGACTGGGTTTTATTTCCCCGGCGAGTTTATTGGCTTAGATGCTATTCACCATGAATTATATCAATCAACAGCAAAAGCATTAGAAAGTAGCAGTGTGTGTGAGCTGCCTTATGATCGTTTGCAAGAGATTGGTAAAGAAATGCCCCAGCTGCAGATTCAACTATTAACACGATTAAGCAAAGAACTTGCGGGTGATAAAAGCTTGATGTTGCTACTGGGCAAAAAAACATCAAAAGAAAAGTTAGCTACATATTTATTATCTTTATCAAAACGATTTCATGACCGTGGTTTTTCTGCCACAGAGTTTCAATTGAGCATGTCGCGTGGTGATATTGCCAATCATCTTGGCTTAGCGGTAGAAACAGTGAGTAGAATCTTCTCGCGTTTTCAAGATGAAGGTCTTATTTCACTCGACGGCAAAGCGATTTCATTACAAGAAATGGACAGGTTAAAGGCTTTATGTGGTTAAAAAGCGACAAATAACAATCGTTTAAGGTATAAAGTTAATAAAATACGTCAATATCCTTGCGGAATTGAGGGATAAGGCTAAAATTACCACACAAATTGATCTAGATCATGGATATAAATCTCTAATCCCGTATGATCTGCACAATTAAGATTTTAGATAGATTTAAGTAATAACGGAGAACAAAAAATGAAAGCAACAAAACTTGCAATTGCACTATTAGCTGCAACAGGCATCTCAGCAATTGCGACACCAGTAATGGCGTATGAAGCAGGCGATTGGTTAATTCGTGGTCGTATTCTTAATGTTAATCCTAATGATAGTAGTGGTGATTTATTCGTTACTTCTGCGAATTCTAGTGTCGGTAATGGTGTGACAGTTGATAGCGATACTATTCCTGAGCTAGATATCACGTATATGATTTCGCCTAACTGGGGTGTTGAATTAATTCTTGGTTATTCTGAGCATGATGTTGATACTGTAAACCCAGCAAAAACAGCTGCGGGTGTTGATTTAGGTCAAGTTATTAATGCAAAAGCATTACCACCTACATTAACATTACAATATCACTTTGCACCTAATTCAAATATCCGTCCATACATCGGTGCTGGTATAAACTACACTTATTTCTTTGATGAAAAAGTAACTGGCCCTCTTCAAGGTGGAGACGCATCAATTAAGATGGATAGTTCTTGGGGTTTAGCAGCACAAGCAGGTGTTGATATTGCTATAAATGAAGATTGGTTTGTGAACTTAGATGTGAAATACATTGACATGAATACAACGGCTAGATTTTCAAATGTTGCTTTAGTTAATGAAGCAAGAATTAACGTAGATGTTAACCCTGTTGTTTGGGGTTTAGGTATCGGTCGTAGTTTCTAAGAATAGTTTCTTAGACAGATAGATATAAAAATACCCTCAGTTGAGGGTATTTTTTTGCCTGTTGTTTATGGTTTCAATCTCTATGCTTGGATTTATATAGCCTGTAGGTGTGACTTTAGTCGCACAAAGCTGCCTGAATCGGCCCGCAGTTTATGAAATTGTTTTTAGGTCATGTTGGGATAAATCCCAACCTACAAAGAGTGATTAATCTCTTAAATTCAAAACATCCTGCATATCATATAAACCAGATTTGTGATTCATCAACCAGCTTGATGCTCGCATGGCACCTAAAGCAAAGGTCATTCGACTTGATGCTTTATGAGTGATCTCTACTCGCTCACCTTCTCCGGCAAACATCACGGTATGATCACCGACAATATCGCCAGCACGAACAGTAGCAAAACCAATTGTTTTACGATCACGTTCACCTGTGCGACCTTCTCGGCCATAGACTGCACATTCTTTTAAGTCACGGCCTAAAGCATCAGCAACGACTTCACCCATACGCAATGCCGTACCTGAAGGTGCATCTACTTTATGACGATGGTGTGATTCCATAATCTCAATATCAACATCATCACCCAAGACGCGAGCAGCGATATCTAATAATTTAAGCGTAAGGTTTACACCGACACTCATATTAGGGGCTAAGACCATTGATACGTGTTGTGCGGCATTATCAATTGCTTCTTTTTGTTCTGATGAAAAGCCTG
>WTAY01000007.1 GCA_013139345.1 Methylophaga sp.
AATAAGCTATAAGCGGCAAGGGAAAGAAGAATATGCCATTCCAATGCGGGATTAGCTAGCGTCGAACCTTGTTCACTTGGGAGTGATGTTTTGAGAATAAGGCTTAGAGCAACAACAGGATAAATAATCATGCCTGGGTGAGCTTTAGGGAGCTTTGAACCCAAGATAAAAGCGATGAGTGCCATTAACCATGTTGCAACTTCTAGCGTGGCAAATAATCTTAAATCCCAGCCGCCAGCACTTTTCATTGTGAAGAAAATATCCGCCCCATGCGCGACTAAGGCCACTATTGTCAGAATACTAACGGGAAATAATATTGAGCGTTGCTGGTCACGTTGAACGAAATCACGGATCAAAACAACACTGCAACAAAGGTATAGTAAAAAGGCTAATGAATTAGCTAGGGCCATGAGTATTCATTCCTTAAATATTGTGTAGTCATATCGCGATAAATCATAGTTAGATGATAAACGATGTCATCATCATCAGACTAATTTTTATCTTCAAGCATTTTCAAGTTAGCTCATCAGATAAGCTATAATCATGCGTATAAATAATTATTACCGATATTTTCGGTTCCTTAGTTCAAGGTGAATCATGTTTGATAGTTTGAGTGAAAGACTAGGTAGCACCCTACAGAAACTTCGTGGCCAAGGGCGAATCACAGAAGCAAATGTAAAAGAAACACTTCGTGAAGTGCGTATGGCATTGCTTGAGGCTGATGTCGCTTTACCTGTTGTTCGAGACTTTGTCGATAGAGTAAAAGAGCGCGCAATGGGGCAAGACGTACTTACTAGTCTTACGCCAGGCCAAGCCCTAGTAAAAGTAGTTAATGATGAATTAACGACAGTAATGGGTGAGGCAAATGAATCGCTGAACCTAAATGCACAACCTCCAGCGGTTATCTTAATGGCAGGTTTGCAAGGGGCAGGTAAAACAACTAGTGTTGCTAAGCTCGCACGTTGGTTAAAAGAACGTGAAAAGAAATCCGTTATGGTTGCCAGTGCCGATGTATATCGTCCAGCAGCGATCGAACAGTTAAAAACATTAGCGAATGAAGTTGACGCACACTTTTTTCCAAGTCAATCAGATCAAGATCCTGTAGAAATTGCTAAAGAAGCTGTTGCACAGGCAAAGTTACAATTTGTAGATGTTGTCATTATTGATACTGCGGGTCGTTTGCATATTGATGATGACATGATGACTGAAATTAAGCATATTCATGATGCGATTAATCCAATAGAAACATTGTTTACTGTTGATAGCATGACAGGGCAGGATGCCGCCAATACCGCTAAAGCATTTAATGATGCCTTGCCGTTAACCGGTGTGATCTTAACGAAAACAGACGGTGATGCGCGTGGTGGTGCTGCATTATCTATTCGTCAGATTACTGGTAAACCCATTAAATTTATGGGTGTTGGTGAAAAAACAGATGCATTAGAGCCCTTCCATCCTGATCGTGTTGTTTCTCGAATTTTAGGAATGGGTGACGTTCTATCTTTAGTTGAAGAAGCTCAACGGAAGATGGATAAAGGTGCTGCCGATAAGTTAGCGAGTAAATTAAAAAAAGGTAAAGGCTTTGATCTAGAAGATTTCAGAGATCAACTCCGTCAAATGGGTAATATGGGTGGCATTGGTTCCATGTTGGACAAAATGCCAGGCATGGGCAATATTCCGGCAGCCGCTAAAAACCAAGTTAATGATAAAGAGCTTGGCAAACTTGAAGCCATTATTAATTCAATGACCAAAAAAGAACGTCAACGACCAGATATTATTAAAGGTTCGCGGAAAAAACGTATTGCTGCAGGTTCAGGTACACAGATCCAAGATGTGAATCGCCTACTTAAACAATTTGCACAAATGCAAAAGATGATGAAAAAAATGAGCCAGAAAGGTGGCTTAGCCAAGATGATGCGTGGCTTAGGTGGGAAAATGCCAATGGGTGGTGGTGGTCTACCTTTCTAATATTTGCTTGAGTTTTGCTATGGGTAGGTATAGCCTATCCGAAAGGACATGTATATTGTAGGGATATATATCTATGTGAGGATATTTTATGCCAACAACATCAATGAATACTGCCGACTATGTTCGGAGTCTGATTGAGTCGAGTCTTGACCCTCTAGTCACCATTGCGCCTGATGGTGCAATTACTGATGTTAATAAAGCGACAGAGCTTGTGACAGGGCTTAAACGTAAGCAGCTCGTTGGTACTGACTTTTCTAGTTACTTCACTGATCCAGAATATGCTCGAGCTGGTTATCTACAAGTTTATGAACAAGGTTCAGTTCGAGATTACCCCTTAGATTTACGTCATGTTGATGGCCACACTACACCTGTTTTATACAATGCCTCCGTGTATAGAAATGAGCAGGATGAGGTGGTGGGTGTGTTCGCCGCGGCTCGTGATATTAGCCAGCAAAAATCAGCTGAACAACAATTAAAACAAGTTGGTGAATATACTCGAAGTTTGATTGAATCAAGCCTTGATCCCTTAGTGACGATTGCACCTGATGGTGCGATAACCGATGTGAACAAGGCAACCGAGCTTGTAACTGGTCGAACGCGAGAACAGCTTGTCGGCACCGATTTTTCTAGTTATTTTACTGACCCAGAATATGCCCGAGCGGGCTATCTACAAGTATATGAACAAGGCTCTGTTCGAGATTATCCATTAGACTTACGCCATGCTGATGGTCATATCACCCCTGTTTTATACAATGCATCCGTGTATAAAAATGAGCAGGGTGAGGTTGAAGGTGTGTTTGCTGCCGCTCGTGATATTAGCCAACAAAAATCCGCAGAACAACAGTTAAAACAGGTCGGTGAATATACCCGAAGCTTAATTGAATCAAGTGTTGATCCCTTCGTTACAATTAGTGTTGATGGTAAAATCATGGATGTAAATGATGCCACAGAGAAAGTAACGGGTGTTGGCCGTGACGATCTTATAGGCAGTGATTTCTCGAACAATTTTACTGATCCTGAATATGCCCGAGCGGGTTATCAAAAAGTATTTACAGAAGGCTTTGTTACTGATTACCCATTATCCATTCGTCGTCGTGATGGACAAATTACTCATGTTTTATATAACGCATCTGTTTATAGAGATGCGGCAGGTGTTGTTCAGGGGGTATTTGCTGCTGCACGTGATATTACTGCTCAAAAAGAAGCAGAAGAAAGGATAAGAAAAATTGCTCGGTATGATTCGGCACATAGTAAAATTCTGACAGAGTTTAATTCATCACAAGATCGTGTGATTGTATTGACTCATTTGCTTAATATCTTAGCTGAAAATAATAATTATTTGATGAGTGCCTTTTATGGCTTTGATGAGTGGGAAGGGGTATTAAATTGTGAAGCAACTCATGGCCTAAATGATAGTGCTCAGGCGCAGTATAAGCTGGGCGAAGGCTTAATAGGTGAATGCGCCAAAACCAATAGGAAAATCGTATTACACGATGTTGATAATGATGATTTTGTCATTGATGTTGGTTTTTCTAAAATAAAACCCCGCACAGTCATTATCACTCCCGTAAGTTATCAAGAAAAACGCCTTGGTGTGTTTTTGATGGTGTCTCGTGAAACTGCATCACAGGATGAATTGATGTTTATTGAGCGCTTATGTGTTCAGACTGGCGTTGCATTGCATAACCTTAAACAATATGAAGATATGACGATCATGACGGGTAAATTGCGTGATCGGAATGAAGAAATTGAGCTTAAAAATAAACAGTTAGATGAAGCAAGTAAGATGAAGTCCGAATTTCTTGCCAATATGTCTCATGAATTGCGCACGCCACTGAATGCCATTTTAGGCTTTTCTGAAGCAATGCGAGACAATATGTTTGGTGATGTAAATGAGAAGCAGGAAGATGGTTTAGGCGTTATTTATGAGAGTGGACAGCACCTATTAAGCTTAATTAACGACATTCTCGACTTATCTAAAATTGAAGCGGGGAAAATGGAGTTAGATTGCACTAATTTCAATTTAAATGATCTTGTTGATCGATCCATTTCTATTATTAAAGAAAAAGCGAACAAACATAATATTCATTTAACACTCGACTTAGATTCTCAGCTGGGTGAAATGTCGGCAGATGAGCGAAAAGTAAAACAAATTTTATTCAATATATTGTCTAATGCCACAAAATTTACTCCAGATAATGGCACTATCGCTATTAAAACTAAACTACAGTTAAATGTAATGCCAAAATGTAGCGATAGCGCTGAAAGTAGTCACCGTAGAGATTACATAACAATTTCTATTTCAGATACGGGGATAGGCATCGCTGAGAAAGATTTAGATAGGCTATTTACGCCATTTGAGCAGTTAGATGGTTCTTTTTCGAAGAAATATCAGGGAACAGGCTTGGGGTTAGCGATGGTTAAACGCTTAGCTGAGTTACATCATGGCTGTGTTAATGTTGAATCAACACTTGGTGAAGGGAGTTGTTTTACGGTTTGGCTACCTGTTGAAAACATGTGGTTTAGTGCGGAGCAAGAGGATTATTCGAACCACGGTATTCAATACAAGAAAAAAGTGTTGGTGATGAATCATGATGATAGAGATGCAGCAATCATCAGAACCATTCTAGAAGGATCTGATATTGAGGTTTATCGAACGAGTCAGATCTCTGAAATAGATAGTAAAGTCATACACTATAAAATAGATGCAGTACTTGCAGAGGTCGGAGACCGAGAACTTGACCAAATACAACAATGCCAAAGTTTTAGTGACCCTAATAAAGATATACCTCTTATTTTGGTCCAGATGGGAAACCTTGATTTAGCAGGTATAGCTATTAAACCAAGAGGAATAGTCAATAAACCTATTAATAAGGATAGTTTATTGAAAGCGGTTGTTTCAGCGGGGATCCCTATAAATAAACCGTTGATGAAAGATTACTCAGTATTAATCGTTGATGATGATCCGAATTCTGTTGAGCTTATTAGTACCTATTTACAGAATGTTAATATTGATTTGAAAAAAGCATATTCAGGAGAGCAGGCGATAACACATTTAAAACACGCCACCCCTGATCTTATAATTCTTGATTTAATGATGCCAGGAGTGACAGGGTTTGATGTGGTCGCTTATATGCAGACAAACCATCTACACCATATTCCTGTTGTTATCGTAACGGCTAAAATCATTACTGAAAATGATATCAGTCTACTATCAGGAAAAGTGCGTGATATTATTGAAAAGTTCAATATTGACCAACAAGGATTTGTTAGTTACATAGACAACCTCTTGAGGCATTCCGATGACGGATAAACAATTCCATCTTTTATTGATCGAGGACAATCCCAACAATATTAAATTGATGGTGATGTTGCTTGAGCAACAAAATTATAAGGTTACTGTTGCAGTGGATGCAGAGTCAGGTATTGAGCAAGCTAAAGCCATTACTCCCGATATGATCCTTTTAGATATTCAATTACCTGAAATGGATGGAATGGAAGCCTGTCGAATTATTAGGCAAGATCCAAAATTAACATATATTCCTATTATCGCACTTACAGCATTTGCTATGCCTGGAGATAAAGAGCGAATCCTCTCGCATGGTTTTGATGACTATATGGCAAAACCATTTAATTACAGGGAATTTCTAAAATTAGTTGAGAAATTATTAAATAATGATCAGTGAAAGCCAATTATTACCCCGTATCGCTATTGTTGATGATCAGCATAGTGTGACAAGTTTGCTTAGCACTTTGCTAGAGCATGAAGGCTACGATGTTGTCACGTTTAATTGTGGTAGCGACTTTTTAGCTTATTTAAAATCTGCTCGTGTTGATATGGTGTTATTAGACTTAATGATGCCAGAGATGACTGGCTATGATGTGATCAAGCAAGTTCGAACCATGATTACCGATGAATATATCCCCATTTTAATTATTAGCGCGCTTACAGATCGAGAATCACGTCTAAAAGCATTATCGCTAGGGATTGATGATTTTTTAAGTAAACCTATCGATCGTGAAGAGTTATGGTTACGAGTAAAAAACACGCTAAAAGTTAAGGCATATCAAGATCAACTTATTCAAGAGAAAATGATGCTTGAATGTACAGTTGAGCAAGATGAACAAGATATTGAGTTAAGCCATATTGAAACCATCCGAACACTTATCATTGCGTCAGAGTTTCGTGATGATGAGACGGGACAGCATGTAGGTCGTATTGGTCATTATGCTAAAACATTGGCAAAGCTAAACGGTGCAAACCGAGAATATGTTGATACATTATTCTATGCCAGTGCCTTGCATGATATTGGAAAATTAGCGATATCAGATGCTATTTTGCAAAAGCAGGGGCCTTTAACAAACGATGAATTTGATCTAATGAAACAGCATACCGTTATTGGCGAACGAATTTTGTCGAATGCGAGTAGTATTTCACCTTATCTTCGATTAGGTGCAGAAGTGGCGGTAACACATCATGAGCGGTGGAATGGCACTGGCTATCCATATGGCTTGAGTGGTACTGATATACCGCTGGGTGGACGTATTGTGGCAATTTGTGATGTGTATGATGCATTGAGGTCTCCTCGACCCTATAAACCTGCATTTGATCATGAAAAAACGATAGCTATTTTGCGACATGGTGATGGTCGAACAGAGCCGGATCATTTTGATCCTGAGTTACTTCGTTTATTTCTATCCAATGAGCAATTGTTTGCCAATATCTACCAAGAAGATATTTCAATTTTTGACCCTAGTTAAAATTAAGTAAATTTTAAGTGTGGCTAGATGATTATCTGTGTATGATCTAGTCAGTTTTTTAGGTCTTGGTATCTAAAAATTTAAGTTTAAAGTGACTATTTTGCGCTTTAAATAAGTAATGACGTGAAGATAAGCAACTCTAAATGGCTACTAGCCTTGTATTAAAGAGAAGTAATGTAAGTTAAGCTTTTCAAATTATAGATATGTGCGTAAAATACGTCTGTTTTTCGATCCAGTTTTGTACAGGCAGGAATATGGTAACAATTAGATTATCTCGCAGCGGCGCAAAAAAGCGTCCTTATTACACTGTTGTAGTGGCAGATTCACGTAACAAACGTGATGGTCGTTGCATCGAGCGTATTGGCTTTTTTAATCCTTTAGCTCAAGGTCAAGAAGAAACGTTACGTTTAGATCTTGATCGTGTTGCATACTGGGTTGGTGAAGGTGCACAACCTTCTGAACGTGTAGCTAAGTTGATCGGCCAAGCTAAAGCAGCTTAAAACTATCTTGAATAAAGATAGTGAAATAAGCGCTTCTGATGAGTTTGTCCTTTTAGGAAAAATCTCTGGCGTTTTTGGGGTGAAAGGATGGATGAAAATATTTTCATTCACAGAGCCCCGAAAGAATATATTGAGTTATTCACCTATTTACATGTCCAAAAAGGGCGAGTGGGTAGAGATGAAAGTGTCCGGTGGACGCGTTCAAGGTAAAGGCGTTGTTCTAGGGTTGGTTGATGTAACTGATCCTGATCAAGTCTTTCCTTTAATTGGCTCAGAGTTAGCTATTAAGAGAAGTCAGTTAAAACCAACGGCACGAGACGAATTTTATTGGTCTCAATTAATTGGCTTAACTGTAATTAACTTGAATGATGAAACACTCGGTCAAGTTGATAGCTTGCTTGAAACAGGTGCACATGATGTGTTGCTTGTTAAAGACAAAGAACGTAAAACTGAACAGTTAATTCCATTTGTAATGGAAGAAGTCGTTCAGCTAGTTGATTTGGATAAAGGTCTTATTCAAGTTGATTGGGAATTAGATTATTAGGGTTAATAGGCTATGCGATTAGGTGTAGTGTCTTTATTTCCTCAAATGTTTGATGCAATAACAAAGTATGGCGTAACTGGTCGTGCTGTATCGCGAGGAAAACTAGCGGTAGATTATTGGAATCCACGTGAATTCACGCAGGATAAACATCAAACAGTAGATGATAGGCCGTATGGTGGCGGACCTGGAATGGTAATGAAAGTTGAGCCATTACAGCAAGCGATTCAAGCTGCAAAACAGCAGCTAGGTCAGCA
>WTAY01000177.1 GCA_013139345.1 Methylophaga sp.
GTTACAACTAAAGAACCAATATGGTGCTCCATCATTAACGAAACAGCCGAATCCAGTGAATCTGTAGGCGTTAAACCAATAACAGGTTTACCTTTATTTTTAGTAATTGATCGTACTTTCATTATCACGCCCTCTTATTCTAATAATTATCCCTAAGCTGTATTCTGCTTGAGAACGCACACTAATTGCAAGTTTATATAAGTAAAGCATCATCCTAGCGACTTTATATTCTATAGTGATATTTTTATACTTGTTTTTAACTTTTCTATTGATAATTACATCAATATCTTGTCTAATACAACTTGCAATGGATATGCATTATTTAAGAGGTTGACATGGAAAAGTTAAAGGCACCCCGCCCAATTATAGAAATACCAATCAAACCAGAGATAGAACTGGTTCGATTTGAAGATTATTTAAATAAGAATTCCTTTCTAATTCATCAATGTGAAGATAGCGACGTACTGTTCCATGTCTCATTTCTAACCGCTTCACATGCGATTGAGAAGGCAATGTTATTCCTTCGCCAAAAACCCAACTTTGATAGTTTCAAAGATTTTTTCACCGATTGTAATAACTTAATATTTTCTTATCAATCTATGTGGTTAAATAAAAATGCTAATGAAAACTGGCGAGAAGAAAGTCTAAAAATTGCCGAAAACTTATCTCCAACCTTTGTGGGGAGAAATAGGGTCAATGAAGCAATTAATATTTACATGGATAAATACTTCTTATTTGATACTATCTCTTCAGAATTAAGACGAATTCTGAAGCTCAGTACGCAAGAACGAAAACTCATCATTCAAAATGGCATTCCCTTCCTAAAAAGAACGATTCGTTTAGCGGAGTTAGAGCCGATTGAAATGCCTTTACTGGAAAATAAACCAAAATTCCCACTGGTTTTTTCCTAAGAAATTACACTTCGAAAATAATAAATAGGGCCTGAATGAGGCTCTTGATAAATGAAGATGCATAATTCATCTCCTCCCCCCCAGCCCTCTCCAACAGGAGAGGGAGCTAAAAGCCTAGCTCCTTCTCCCTTGAGGGAGAAGGTTGGGATGAGGGTAGCAATATTAATAATGCGAAAATTAGAACAAATCAGCACAAGAACACCAACTATTAACCGCATACTATATTTTGCTCTGGCTTCCTGTTTTTGCCTTCAATATCTGCATATTGAATGATTATCGGTATATACCTATTTATGTATGCTCGCGTGTTGCCTTAAATTCTATCTCAGGCCACCGTTCCATTGTTAAATCTAGGTTAACGCGCGTAGGTGCTATATACGTTAAGCCTCCGGAACCATCCAATGCAAGGTTAAGTGCTGCTTTTTTCTTAAATTCTTCCAGCATTTTCTCATCATCACAGTATACCCACCTAGCCGTATAAACTTGTACAGGTTCGTAGATACAATCAACGTTATATTCACCTTTTAAGCGGTGAACAACCACATCAAACTGCAACACACCGACAGCGCCTAATATCAGATCATTATTTTCTGTTGGGCGAAATAGCTGAGTGGCCCCCTCTTCACTGAGTTGCTGCAGACCTTTAAGCAAGGCTTTCATTTTAAGAGGATCCTTTAAGCGTACACGTCGGAATAATTCAGGTGCAAAATAAGGGATACCCGTAAACTGGACGTCTTCCCCTTGCGTGAAGGTATCACCAATCTGAATGGTGCCATGATTGTGTAAACCAAGAATGTCGCCCGGCCATGCTTCTTCAGCTTGGGCACGTTCTGCGGCCATAAATGTAACAGCATTGGCGATAACAACATCTTTACCTGTGCGCGCATGACGTATCTTCATGCCTTTTTTATATTGGCCTGAACATACACGTAAAAAGGCAATGCGATCGCGATGTTTTGGATCCATATTGGCTTGAATCTTAAACACAAAACCACTAAATGGTTCTTCATTTGCTTCAACATGGCGTGTTTTTGTTTCTCGTCCTTGTGGCGCTGGAGCGATTTCTACAAATGAATCCATTAACTCTGTGATTCCAAAGTTATTCATTGCTGAGCCAAAGAACACAGGAGATAACTCACCTGCTAAGAAAGCATCTTGATCATATTCATGACTCGCACCCCGTACTAGGTCAATCTCTTCACGCAACTCCTCAGCCATATCACCAAACAATTCATCTAAACGAGGATTATCTAACCCTTCCACAACCTCACCCACTTGATCACTATGAGGTTCAAATAGGTGAACACTGTCTTTTTGTAAATGGAAAATACCTTTAAAGCTTTTCCCCATACCAATCGGCCAAGTAATTGGAGCGCAGTTGATACCTAGAACAGTCTCAACTTCATCCAAAATATCAATAGGATCACGACCTTCACGATCCATTTTGTTAATAAAGGTTAAGATTGGCGTATCGCGTAGGCGACAGACTTCCATCAATTTAATTGTGCGTTGTTCTACACCTTTAGCAATATCAATCACCATCAGTGCCGAGTCAACCGCTGTCAGTGTACGATAAGTATCTTCAGAGAAATCAGCATGGCCTGGCGTGTCTAACAGGTTAACTACTCTGCCATTATGCTCAAACTGCATTACTGATGATGTAACAGAAATCCCCCGTTCTTTTTCCATGTCCATCCAATCAGAGGTGGCATGACGGTCGGTTTTACGTGATTTTACACTACCCGCTGTTTGAATTTTGCCACTAAATAATAGTAGCTTTTCAGTTACTGTAGTTTTACCGGCATCGGGATGCGAAATAATCGCAAAGGTGCGTCGTTTATTGATTTCTTCTAGTAAAGCAGCCATGTAGAAAAGGTATATATAATGAAAAACCATCCATTTTACACGTCAACTTCAATACTAGCTATTTATTCGCTCATCAAATGAATCGCATTAGCCAACAATGACACAGAAATAGTTTCACCTATTTTCAAGTCATTTCGCATCGCCACATGTTCAGGCAAATCCATCTGTAAACTAACACTATCAGTATGCCCCACATTAAGAATCAACGTTGTAATGCCTCGCAAGCTAACCATCTCACAAATTCTGCCTTCTAAGGGGTTTTCATGTTCACCTCGGGACTTTCGTACTCGTTGGTGTAACAACACTTTGCTTGGTGATAATGTCCAATGGACATGTTGACCGGCACTAAAACCAAAAGTCATAGCGACATCAATTAAATGCTCATACCATTTCAATTTCAGAGTATTTCCATGTTCAATTAATTGACCAGAAAACACATTCCGCGCATCAACTTGTCTAGCAATCGCTACATTATCAGGTCGAAATAACACATCTTCAGGACTCCCCTGTTGCAGGGTCGCCCCTTGATGAATAACACATAGACTATCAGCCAGCATTGCCGCTTCATCTAGATCATGTGTAACAAGGATGACTGGCATATCCAGTTGTCGACGAAGTGTATTAAGTTCCATATACAGCTTTCGCCGCGTCACCTTGTCTACCGCAGAAAAAGGTTCATCTAATAATAAGACCTCAGGCTGTCTAGCCAAGGCTCTCGCAATGGCAACACGCTGTTGCTGACCGCCTGAAAGTTGGTGAGGATATCGTTGCTCTAAACCCGATAAATTCACTTGCTCTAGCAACTGCTCACTCTGTTCATCATGCAAACTTTTATCAACATCTAATGCTAATTTAATATTGTCCAATACCGTTAAGTGTGGAAACAAGGCATAGTTCTGAAACACCATTCCAACACGGCGTTGTTGAGGCGTTTGCTTCACCTTAGCATCACTATCAAACCATGTATGTCCTTTGCAGGAGATCACGCCTTGTTGAGGTGACTGTAGCCCAGCAATACAGCGTAGTACTGTTGATTTCCCTGCACCAGATGGTCCCACTAAAGCAAGCACTTCACCCTTTTCACAGTTAAGCTCAACATCGAGAACTGTTGGTCGTATCTGCTGTAACGTCACTTTCAACATTTATAATGCCGCCACACGTGATTGTTTACGGTTGAAGGTATATACCGTCGTGATTGTCACCAAGGCGATCGCTAAGAGAATAAGTGACATCGATTGTGCTTGCTGATGTTCAAAGGAGACAACGCTATCGTAGATAGCAATAGACAGTGTTCGTGTTTCTCCAGCGATATTACCTCCTATCATTAACACCACACCGAACTCACCCAATGTATGTGAAAAGCTCAATACCATTGCGGTAATAATGCCCGGCCACGCTAAAGGAAGTTCAACCTTAAAAAAGGTTTTCCACTTAGATAAGCCACTGCACCATGCTGCTTCACGAATCTCGGGAGCAATGCTTTCCAATGAACGTAACATCGGCTGCACCGCGAACGGCAAGCTGTAAATAATTGATGCAAACCATAACCCAACAAATGAAAAAGCCAAACTCTGCCCAGTTACACTAACAAATAGGCCACCTAAAAAACTATTACTATCCATACCCACCAATAAAAAATACCCTAATACCGTTGGAGGTAAAACTAAAGGCAAGGTAATAATAGCCTCAACAAAACCGCGACCAACAAAGTTAGATTTTGCGAGGAAATAAGCGATTGCTAATCCTATTGGCAACAAACTAAGGCACGTTAATAACGCTAAACTCATTGAGACTTCAAATGCCTGCCAATCCATTACGATTTTTCCATTACTAAGAAACCATGTTTAATAAAAAGCGTTTGCGCTGTCTCTGTTTGAATAAAGCTTAGAAACTGTTTACTCGTTTCGGTGGCATTTTTTAATAAAATTGCCTGCTGTTGTAATGTGACATCTAATTTAACAAACCGTCCTTGTGATGCAAGTTGGGGCTGAATAATATGTGCATAGGGCACAAAGGCAGCCTCAACTGATGGCGTTAAAGAAAACTGTACGACTTGAGATGCGTTTTCAGCCCTTAATAAATAAGGTTGAACTTGCTGCCAAAGACCTGCTTTTTCTAACGCTAATTTTGCTGCTTGACCATAAGGAGCATGGCGAGGATTAGCAATTGCAACCTTGTTTAACACTTCCTGTTCAATTGCACTCTTTAAACCATTTAATGCCTTATCAACCCGTATTTTTGAATCATTTGATGCAAAAAAAGCCAACTGAGCTTGAGCGTAATTAACGGCTTGTCCTTGTGTTAACTCAGCATCAATCAACCGTTGAATATAGGTTGAATGGGCAGATAAAAACAGTTTAAAAGGAGCGCCATGTTGAATTTGTGTCGTTAATGTACCTGATGCGGCATATGAGACTGAAATATCATGTTCTGTTTGTTGTTCAAACACTTCTATTAACTCAGGTAATACAAAGCGTAAATTAGATGCCGCAGCAATATGTAGCGTCTCTGCTTGCACTAAAGTAAGACTACAAAAAAGGGGCAGCGTTAGAAGATATTTATAATATTTCATGGGGTATATTTTGACACAAAAAAGCCCCGATAAACGGGGCTTTTAAGTTTACTTCGATGAAACTAGAAGTTTGAGGCTTTGTACGATAAGTATTTTTCGTCAGGGCAAGGCAAAAATAATCGAAAAAGCACAGTGTACATTTGTACATGAGCATTTTGAGACTATTTTTAACGCCGGCATGGCGAAAAAAACGACTCGTACTAAGGTCTCAAATTAATCTTCTTTAGCTTCTTCATTAACAGCTTTCATACTTAAACGAATACGACCTTGGCGGTCAACTTCAAGTACTTTAACTTGAATCACATCACCTTCAGATAACTTGTCGCTTACATTCTCAACACGTTCTTCAGAGATTTGTGAAATATGAACTAAGCCATCTTTACCAGGAAGAATGGTTACAAATGCACCGAAGTCCATTAATTTAGCAACACGACCTTCATAGATTTGGCCAACTTCAACTTCAGCAGTGATTTGCTCGATGCGTTTAAGAGCATCTTCTCCTGCGCTAAGATCTGCTGAGAAGATACGTACTGTACCATCATCATCAATATCAATAACCGCACCCGTTTCTTCAGTTAAAGCACGGATAGTTGCACCACCCTTACCAATTACGTCACGAATCTTATCTGAGTTGATTTTGATTGTGATAATACGCGGAGCAAATTCAGACATTTCTTCACGGTGTGATGAAAGGTTAGCATTCATTGTTTCAAGAATTGTTAAGCGACCATCACGCGCTTGTGACAATGCTTTTGTCATGATTTCTTCGTTGATACCTTCAATCTTGATATCCATTTGAAGTGCAGTAATACCTTTATCAGTACCCGCTACTTTAAAGTCCATATCACCTAAGTGATCTTCATCACCTAAGATATCAGTCAATACAGCATAACCATTGTCTTCTTTGATAAGACCCATTGCGATACCAGCAACAGGTGCTTTAATTGGAACACCTGCATCCATTAACGCTAAGCTTGTACCACACACAGAAGCCATTGAGCTTGAGCCGTTTGATTCCGTGATTTCTGAAACAACACGAACAACATATGGGAAATCTTCAGCAGAAGGCATTACAGCTGCAATACCACGTTTTGCTAATTTACCATGGCCGATTTCACGACGCTTAGGAGAACCAACAAAACCAGTTTCACCTACACAGAATGGAGGGAAGTTGTAATGCAACATGAAACGGTCGCGGTATTCACCTTCAACTGCATCAATCATTTGTGCATCACGTTCAGCACCTAATGTTGCCACAACAATAGCTTGTGTTTCACCACGTGTGAACAATGCGCTGCCATGTACACGAGGTAATACTGTTGTTTCAACATTTACTTGGCGTACAGTTGCTGTATCACGACCATCGATACGAGGTTCGCCGGCAATAATACGACCACGAACTAATTCTTTTTCGATCTTAGCAAAAGCACCTTTAACATCATCAGCTGACATTGTTGATTCTTCAGCCGCTAAGGCTTCAACAGCAGCATCACGTACGATACCTAATGCATCTTGGCGAGCTAATTTATCACTGATTGTGTATGCTTTTTCAATTCCTGCGAATGCATTTTCTTTAACAGCATCATAAATAGCAGGATCTTTCTCTGGAGCTGTCCAATCCCATGCTTCTTTACCAACTTCTGCTTTTAACTCGTTTACTAAGTTAACCGCTGTTTGTAATTTCTCATGACCAAACATTACAGAGCCAAGCATGACTTCTTCTGATAATTCAGATGCTTCAGATTCAACCATTAATACAGCACTGTCAGTACCAGCAACAACTAAGTCTAAATCACTTGTTTGTAATTGTTCTTTACTTGGGTTAAGTACATATTCGCCATCGATATAACCAACACGAGCACCACCGATAGGGCCGTTAAATGGAATACCTGAGATAGCTAATGCCGCGGATGCACCAATCATTGCAGGAATATCTGGGTCAATAGCAGGATCTAAAGCAATAACTGTTGCGATAACTTGAACTTCGTTTAAAAAGCCTTTCGGGAATAACGGACGTAAAGGACGATCAATTAAACGACATGTTAAT
The DNA here is from genome assembly GCA_013139345.1 of Methylophaga sp. Lineage (GTDB taxonomy): Bacteria > Pseudomonadota > Gammaproteobacteria > Nitrosococcales > Methylophagaceae. Next base: position 7,397 of record WTAY01000177.1, read on the forward strand.
GTTTCTTTTTCAGAAGGACGACCTTCACGTTTAAAGAAACCACCTGGAATTTTACCTGCTGAGTATGTACGTTCTTGGTAGTTAACAGTCAACGGGAAAAAGTCTTGACCCGGTTGAACGTTCTTTTTACCAACAACTGTCACCATTACAGATGTTTCACCCAAGCTAGCAATGATTGCACCACTAGCTTGACGTGCAATTTTTCCAGTCTCAAGACTTAAAGTATGGTCGCCGTATTGAACCGATTTTTTTACTGAATTCACTTTTTTTTCCTTATCGTTTATTACGGCCTATTCCGCAATGAACTTTCATTTAAAATTTACAAATAAATACGCCCCTGAAGCTAAAATAACTTCAGGGGCGTATTTTAAATACTAACCTTGCTATCGATAAACAACGACGGCATGGTGTTAAACATATTCTTTATTGCGATTAGCAAGGGCTTAACGACGTAAACCTAGGCTAGCAATTAATTCACGGTAACGTGTGATATCTTTCTTTTTCAAGTAATCCAACATTTTACGACGACCACTTACCATTTTTAATAAACCTTGGCGTGAGTGATGATCATGGATATTTGTTTTGAAATGCTCAGAAAGATCCGTGATACGTGCTGATAACAAAGCAACTTGTACTTCAGCTGAACCAGTATCGCCTTCAGAGCGTTGGTATTTGCTGATTACTTCTTTTGTTTGTTCTAGTGATAATGACATTAAAAACTCCAACTTTAATTATGTAGCACTTCTTGTATTTGGCTACGAGTTAAATTCTGGATTATTCCAGCGTTGCTATTTTCAAGCAAACCAAAATATCCAACCATTCAAAAACGGCAATTTTACCGACTTTTTATTATTGAAACAAGCCCTTATATCCAGAATGCTTGAATATACTATTGTTCATGGTCAACAAAGACGCGCTTTGGTGCAACAACACTTTGTTCCGACATTTCACCTAAGCCAAGAAAATTATTCTCTGCATCAAACAATCTCACATTCGCGGATAAAAATTCTTGCTCAACCTTAATTGTTTGACCGTGCCGCAATGCGATCACCATTTCATCTGTTGCCACAATAGCAGGCCAGTCAGGTAAAGCATTTTCAGTGGGTAGTAATTCAGCATCTAATGCATGAAGACCTTGCTCTGCAACAGCCTCTAATTGTTCAACTGTCATCGCCTGCGCTTGCGTGTAACCTGCAGCAGCGACACGATGCAACATGACAACATGCCCACCAGAACCTAGTGCATGGCTGATATCTTCTACCAGCGTGCGAATATAAGTGCCTTTGCTACAACGAACAGCTAAAGTGAAGCTATCTTTAGTAAAAGATAAAAGCTGAATATCATAAATTGTAATTCGACGAGACTTACGCTCAACTTCTATACCCTGTCGCGCAAGTTTATACAGTGGCTGACCATTGTATTTTAATGCTGAAAACATAGGTGGAACTTGATCCTGTTCACCGGTAAATCTGGGTAGTAGTTCTAATAGTGTTTTTTCATCAAATTCAGGGATCTCTGATGTTGAAACCACTTCACCATCAGAATCGCCACTATCCGTAACCACTCCGAGCTTACAGGTCACATGATAGGCTTTGTCAGCATCTAATAAATAGGATGAGACTTTGGTTGCTTCACCTAAGCAGATAGGTAGAACACCGGTTGCTAAAGGATCAAGTGCGCCCGTATGACCTGCTTTTTTAGCATCAAACAGTCGTTTAACTTGTTGCAACACATGATTAGAACTTCGGCCAGTTGGTTTATCAATAATCACAATACCTGTGATATTGCGACCTTTCTTATTTCTACGCCCCATCTAACAATAGTTACTCTTTCGGTAGATCTTTATTAGCTTTGGCAATCAACTCATCCATCTGAAAACCACGCTCTAATGATTTATCGTAATGGAAGCGTAATTCAGGGATGTTTCGTAGTTCAACTCGTCCGGCTAAATTTCGACGTAAAAAACCTGCAGCACGTTTCAAACCTTCTAAACATTCATCAATGTCTTGCTCTGAATCAACACCACTCAAACGTGTTACAAACACTTTGGCATATTTCATATCAGAAGTAACATCAACATGAGAAACGGTCACCATGCCAACACGAGGATCTGACACCTCATGTTGAATCATCTGTGCTAGCTCACGTAAGATAAGCTGACCAATTCGACTTGTTCGACTAAATTCTCTTGCCATGTTATAGCTTCGGTGTCACAAGAACACGCTCGAAGACTTCAATCTGATCGCCTGGTTTAACATCTGTGTAATTTTTCACACCGATACCACACTCAACACCTGATTGAACTTCATTTACATCATCTTTAAAGCGACGCAATGATTCAAGCTCACCTTCGTAAATAACCACGTTATCACGTAACACACGGATTGGATTAGTTCGTCTAACAGTACCTTCAGTAACCAAACAACCCGCAATCTCACCAAATTTAGGAGAACTAAATACGTCATCAACACGTGCAAGACCAATGATTTCATCTTTGTAAACAGGCTCTAACATACCTGTCATTGCTGCTGTCACAACATCAATCAAATCATAGATAATGCTGAAATATTGAACATCAAGACCTTTTTCAGCAATGATACGACGTGCAGTATTATCAGCACGAACATTAAAGCCTATTAGAATAGCATTCGCTGATCCAGCTAATTGAGCATCCGTTTCATTAATACCACCTACACCAGAAGCAACAATACGTACTTTTACTTTGTCTGTTGATAGTTTTAATAAACCTTGGCTTACAGCTTCAGCAGAACCATGAACATCAGCTTTAACCACAACATTCAATGTCTTAACATCACCTGATTCCATCTTATTAAACATGTCATCAAGCTTAGCGGCTTGCTGTTGAGCCATTTGTAATTCACGTGCTTTCGTTTTACGCAAAGTAGCAATTTCACGAGCAGAACGTTCATTTGCAACAACTTGTAATTCATCACCCGATGCTGGTGTTCCTGACAAACCTAGAATTTCAACAGGTGTTGAAGGTGTTGCCGATGTTAATACAGTTGCATTTTCATCTAGTAAAGAACGAACACGACCATATTCTTGACCAACTACAACAATATCACCTTTATTTAGTGTTCCTGATTGTACTAGAACTGTCACAATTGTACCGCGACCTTTATCTAAACGTGCTTCAATTACCGTACCTTTTGCAGGCCCAGTTGATGAAGCTTTAAGCTCTAACATTTCAGCTTGCAATGAAATGGTATCTAATAACTCATCAATACCTTGTCCAGTTAATGCTGAAACGGGAACAAACGGTACATCACCACCCCAATCTTCAGGGATAACATCGTGATTACCTAGTTCTGTTTTTACGCGGTCAGGATTTGCCGTTTCTTTATCCATTTTATTAACGGCAATGATTAATAACGCACCCGCTTCTTTCGAATGTTTCACTGCTTCAATTGTTTGAGGCATTACACCATCATCAGCCGCAACGACCAATACAACAATATCCGTTACTTTTGCACCACGTTGACGCATTTCAGTAAACGCTGCATGTCCAGGTGTGTCTAAGAATGCAATCTCACCACGACTTGTTTTAACTTTATAAGCACCAATATGCTGAGTGATACCACCCGCTTCGCCTGAAGTCACTTTTGTACTACGAATAGTGTCAAGTAATGATGTTTTACCATGATCAACATGGCCCATAACAGTAACAACAGGGGCACGCGTTACTTCTTCACCCACTTCATGATCTGTTTCCATCAATGCTAATTCAGCTTCATTCTCTTGAACAGGTTTAGCAACATGTCCCATTTCTTCAATCAAGATAACAGCTGTATCTTGGTCAAGAACTTGGTTGATTGTTGCCATTTGACCTAGCCCCATCAACGCTTTGATAACTTCAGCAGCTTTAACTGACATTCGTAAAGCTAAGTCAGCCACACTAATTGTCTCAGGTACATTCACTTCATGTACTACTGGTGCTGTTGGCAATGTAAAGCCATGTTCTTCTGAAGATTCCATAACCGCAGTAGAGGGCTGCTGAGCACCTTTACCTTTTTTCTTCTTACGACGACCTTTACCATTTGAGACGTGTAACTCTTCTCTACCTTTACCACCTTTTCGATCATTTCGACCGCCACGGCGACTCGCGTTTTCTTTTGTGCTTGGACCGGCAGGATCTGGTTTTTTCTCGGCAGCTTTTTCTTTTTCTTTTACTTTGCGTGCTTCTTTTTGCTCTTTCGCTTTTATTTCAGCCGCTTTCTTAGCTTCAGCACGTTCTTTTTCTAACTTAGCTTCTTCGATTCGTGCTTTTTTACGCTCAATTAATGCTTTTTCTGCCTCTAAGCGAGCCATATTAGCAGCACGACGTTTAGCATCGGCTTCTTCAAGTTTCTTATGCGCTATTTGTGATGCTGTTAGCTTAGGTTCTGCAGACGCTTTCTTAGCTTCTTCCTTTGCTTTTTCTACTTTAGGCTTACTGTCTTCTTTCGCCTTTTGTTTTGCTTCTTCTGCTAACGCTTTTTTCTCTTCTTCAGCGGCAGCACGTGCTTCTTCAGCAGCTTGTTTTTCAGCTTCAACCGCAGCTTCAACCACAGCAGCTTCACGTTTTGCATCTTCAGCTTCTTGTTTAAGTTTCAGCGATTCTTCATCTTTAATGCGCTGTAGCTCTTTATCTTCAATACGTTGTTCTTCTAGACGCGCATCTTCAATTTCTTTTGCTTCCGCTTCTTTTTGACGCTGTAATTCTGCTTCAGCTTCAGCTTCTTCAGCGGGAGTGCGTTTTACAAATGTACGTTTTTTACGCACTTCTACACTGACGCTTTTACTACCACGACGTGATGCATTACTGCCTAATTTAATCTCGCTTACAGATTTTCGTTTAAGCGTAATCTTTTTAGACGGCGCAGTGCCTTCTTCCGATTTACCATGACGCTGCTGCAAAGAACTCAATAACAGTTGCTTTTGCTCTTCTGTAATCAATTCATCTGCATTTGAAACTACAACACCAGCTTCAGCAAGCTGTTCAACTAAATGTTCACCTGAGACGCCAACACTTTCTGCTAGGTCTTTAACCTTAATATCACTCATCTAGTTACTCCCCCGCCTCATCATCATCACCATCGGCAAACCATGTTTCACGCGCATTCATGATTAATGTGCCAGCTAACTCTTCATTCATTCCATCAAGCTCAACCAATTCATCGACAGATTGGTCACCCAAATCATCAACGGTAGCTATTCCTTTGCTTGCTAATGTAAGGGCCATTGCTTTCGTAATCCCTTTCAGTGCAAGTAAATCCGCAGCAGGCTCAGCAGTTTCTAGTTGCTCTTCATTGGCAATTGCTTTTGTTAACAATACATCACGAGCTCGTGAACGAAGCTCAGCAACGATATCAGCATCAAACTCTTCAACTGCAAGCATTTCTTCTTCTGCCACATAAGCTACTTCGTCTAAGCTAGAGAAGCCTTCTTGTGCCAAAATCAAAGCAACATCTTCATCAACGTCAAGATCTTGCATGAACAATTCAATCAGGCTAGCAATCTCTGTCTCTGATTTTTTATCTGCATCAGATGATGACATAACATTTAAGACCCAACCTGTTAATTGACTGGCTAAACGAACATTTTGACCGCCGCGACCGATTGCTTGAGATAACTG
>WTAY01000123.1 GCA_013139345.1 Methylophaga sp.
ATTTAGATTGTCCCCCTCATCCCAACCTTCTCCCTCAAGGGAGAAGGAGCTAAAACTCCCTCTCCTGTTGGAGAGGGTTGGGGTGAGGAGATAAATTAAGGGTTAATGGGGAAAACCTGCATCTTCATTGATAACGGGTATACATGCAAAAAAAAGCCCCGACAAATATCGAGGCTTTCAAATTCAATCTATCAACAATTAATTAACGACGTTTCAATTGTTCCAAATCACGTACCGCACCTTTTGAGGCTGATGTTGTTAATGCAGCATACGCTTGTAACGCTAAACTCACTTCACGCTCACGACCAACGGGTGTCCAAGCATCATCACCTTTAGCTTCCATTGCCACGCGACGTTCTGCCAATACGTCATCTGACACATCAACTTTAATAATACGATTAGGAATGTCGATAACAATGGTGTCACCTTCTTCAACCAAGCCGATATTACCGCCTTCTGCTGCTTCTGGTGAAGCATGACCAATTGATAAACCTGATGTACCACCGGAGAAGCGACCATCTGTTAATAGTGCACACGCTTTGCCTAGACCTTTAGCTTTTAGATAGCTCGTTGGGTACAACATTTCTTGCATACCCGGCCCACCTTTAGGACCTTCATAGCGAATAAGCACCACATCACCAGCAACAATTTGTTCAGTCAAAATAGCTGTAACAGCATGATCTTGAGATTCAAAAATACGTGCTGGACCCGAGAAGTTTAGGTTTGAGTCATCCACCCCTGCTGTTTTAACGATACAGCCTTCTAAGGCAATATTACCGAATAACACGGCTAAACCACCATCTTGGCTATAAGCATGTTCGATATCACGAATACAACCGTTTTCACGGTCAACATCCAAACTCGGCCAGCGTGTCGCCTGGCTAAAGGCTTCTTGTGTTGGGATGCCGGCTGGACCTGCTAAATAACGTTGTTTTGCTACATCACTATCACCACGTACGATATCCCATTCTGCTAAAGCATCAGCCAGTGTTGCACTGTGAACTGTTGGTAGTTCGGTATGTAATAAATCACCTGCCGCAAGTTCTGCCAAGATGCTAAATACACCACCAGCACGATGAACATCTTCCATATGATATTCAGGTGTGGCTGGTGCAACTTTACATAGGTTCGGAATCTTACGAGACATTCGGTCGATATCATCCATCGTGAAATCAACCGCACCTTCATGTGCTGCGGCTAATAAATGCAATACAGTGTTCGTTGAACCACCCATGGCAATATCTAATGCTGTCGCATTTTCAAAGGCGGCTTTAGTTGCAATTGAACGCGGCAAAGCTGATTCATCATCTTGCTCGTAATAGCGTTTAGCCAAATCAACGATTGTACGGCCCGCTTCTAGGAATAATTCTTTTCGATCAGCATGCGTTGCTAATAAAGAGCCATTGCCTGGAAGTGACAAACCCAAGGCTTCTGTTAAACAATTCATTGAGTTCGCCGTAAACATACCTGAACATGAACCACAGGTTGGGCAGGCGCTACGTTCAATTTGCTCTACTTCTTCATCACTGACATGCTCATCGGCCGCTTGTACCATAGCGTCAACTAAATCTAATTTGACCTCTTTGCCCGCAAGCTTAGTTTTACCGGCTTCCATTGGGCCACCAGATACAAAGATCACAGGAATATTTAATCGCAAAGATGCCATCAACATACCTGGGGTAATTTTGTCGCAGTTTGAAATACACACAATCGCGTCAGCACAATGTGCATTCACCATATATTCAACCGAATCGGCAATGATGTCGCGAGAGGGCAAACTGTACAACATGCCGCCATGACCCATTGCAATACCGTCATCAACAGCAATGGTATTAAATTCTTTCGCTACACCGCCCGCTTTTTCAATTTCACGCGCAACTAACTGACCCATATCTTTTAAATGCACATGGCCAGGAACAAACTGTGTAAATGAGTTGGCAATGGCAATAATGGGTTTACTAAAGTCATCATCTTTCATGCCTGTTGCACGCCATAAGGCGCGAGCACCCGCCATATTACGGCCGGCGGTTGATGTTCTTGAACGATATTCAGGCATGTTGACTCTCCAAACTTATAGATTTTTTGTCTGCTTCTCTAAGCAAACGGCAATATTTGATCTTTTAAATTTTACACTAAATTGCAAGACGGCTCTGACTAGGATAAAAAGAGCGGTATGAAAACAACAAATGACGACCTTATATCTGTAAATAATGCCACTACAACCAGTTGGTTTCGCGCTGCTGCACCTTATATTCATGCTCACCGAGGATCAACGTTTGTTATTGCTTTTGATGGTGAAACAATCGCATCAACTCACTTTGATAATTTGATTCACGATCTCGCCTTATTAAATAGTCTAGGTATCCGCTTAGTATTGATTTATGGCGCTAGGCCTCAGATTGAACAACAATGCAACACCCATAATATCGCTGTCAATTATCATCAAGGACTGCGAATTACGGATGATGCTAGCCTTAAAATCGCCAAGTCTGTTATCGGAAAATTACGTCTGGATATTGAAGCAAAACTATCCTTTAGCTTGCCCCATACCCCAATGGCAGATGCCCGTATTCGTTGTACCAGTGGTAATTTAGTTGCTGCGCAACCTGTCGGCATTAAAGATGGAGTAGATCTTGAACATACCGGTGAAGTTCGTCGCATTGATACCCACGGTATTGAGCAACAATTAGAGCAAGGAAATATTGTTTTGCTACCGCCTTTAGGCTATTCGCCTACCGGCGAAATATTCAACTTATCTGCTGAAGCGATTGCAACGGCAACGGCATCAGCACTGACTGCTGATAAGCTGATTTTAATTGGGAACACTCAACAATTAGCACGGGAATTAACTGTAGAGCAAGCATCCAAGGTGCTCAAAGGCTCATCCAACGAGCAACATCATTCACTTAGTGCGGCGGTCAAAGCCTGTAATGCAGGTGTACAACGTGTTCACTTATTAGATCGCTCAATTGATGGTGCTTTATTACAGGAATTGTTCAGCCGTGATGGTGCAGGCACATTGGTAAGTGCGGGCTCTTTTGAAACAATTCGCCAAGCAACAATTGATGATGTTGGTGGAATATTAGAACTGATCCAACCGCTAGAAGATAACGGTACATTAGTTAAACGTTCTCGTGAACACTTAGAAATCGAGATCGCTCACTTTACCGTGATGGAACGTGATGGTGCTGTCGTTGCCTGCGCTTCGCTTTACCCTTACCCTGAGAATCACGTAGGTGAACTCGCTTGCCTTGCTGTTTCATCAGGCTACCAAAGCAAAGGGCGTGGCAAACAATTATTATCGGCGATAGAGCAACAGGCCGTATCACGCGATCTCACTAGTTTATGTGTGCTCACGACACAAACAGCCCATTGGTTTATTGAACATGGCTTTACGTCCGCTGAGATAAATGAATTGCCGGTAAAAAAACAGCGTCTCTACAACTATCAACGTAATGCCAAAGTATTTAGTAAAGTCTTAGCTTAGCCCTTACGCTGACTATCGACCCGCTTTTTATATTCTGGGAATAAAATAGGTGCTAATTCATGTAGTGCTTTTTCATACACGCGACGTTTGAAAAATACGATTTCTTTTGCTGGCATCCAATAATCAACCCAGCGCCAATCATCAAACTCGGGTTTTTCATATTGGTCTAAGCGTACATTGTCTTCTTCAGCAATCAATCGCAATAAGAACCAACGTTGCTTTTGTCCAATGCAAAGCGGCTTATTACCAAAACGTAAATAGCGTTTTGGCAAACGGTAACGTAACCAGTCTTGAGTCATCCCCAATACTTCAACATGTTCTGGGCCTAGGCCAACCTCTTCCATCAATTCTCGATAAACAGCTTCTTCCGCCGTTTCATCAGGCTTAATTCCACCTTGTGGAAACTGCCACGAGTCATGTTGTGCTCGTTGCGCCCAAAGCACTTGGTTCTCATTATTGCAGAGAATAATCCCTACGTTTGGTCTGAAACCATCTTTATCTATCACAACTCTATCTCTTGTTACTGCTCAACTTAAAAAGCTACACGTAGTAACGACATAATTTCTCAATACAGACTAGATTAGAGAAAGCACTCGCGGTATGCAAACCATTTCTCTTACTCATAGTAGAATAGAGCAACTTTCTTTTGATATAGTTGAAGTTAACAATATGGCTCTCGCAATCTTTGATTTAGATAACACCCTACTTGGCGGTGATAGTGACTACTTATGGGGAGAGTTCCTCGTTGAAAATAATATCGTTGATGCAGCGTCTTATCAGCGGGGAAATCAGGACTTTTACGATCAATATCTTGCAGGAACTATGGATATTTTTGAGTTCTCGGCGTTTCAATTTAAGCCGCTGGCTGATAATTCTATCGCCGATCTTACTCGTTGGCGTGAGCAGTATTTAGCAGAAAAAATAAATCCTATTATGCTACCCGCCGCTCGCGAGCTAATTGCTAAACATCAACAGCAAGGTGATACCTTATTAATTATCACCGCAACAAACAGTTTTATTACTTCGCCGATTGCAAAAGCATTAAATATTCCCCACTTGATTGCTACTGAGGCTGAGATGATTGAGGGTAAATATACCGGTAAAGTTGCAGGCACCCCCTCTTACCAACAAGGTAAAGTAACACGTCTAAATGAGTGGCTTGTAGAGCAAAAACTCACCTTAGAGGGTAGTTATTTTTATAGTGACTCTCATAATGATTTACCACTATTAAACTTGGTTGAACATCCTGTGGCTGTTGATGCAGATTCTAAATTGCATGCGGTTGCAAAACAACAAGGCTGGAAAATTCTCAGCTTACGAAAATGAGACCATTACATAATTCAATTACAATGTATGAAACGCATAAAACAGCACCTTTTTCATCCAAAAATTCGGTAAAGAGCTAGCTATTCTTCTCCTTTTTGAATAAAAAATGCACTATTTCCTACATTCCATAAATCGCATCTGAGTTATGTAAAGGTCTCAATAAATTGGTACAATTACCCGTTTATATAATTAAGATCGGGCCAGCATTATGGAATGGGAAGTTGTTATTGGGTTAGAAATTCACGCCCAACTCGCCGCCAAAACTAAGATTTTCTCTAGCGCATCGACAGCATACGGTGCCGAGCCGAATACTCAGGCATGCGCCGTAGATTTGGGCTTGCCCGGTGTTTTACCTGTGCTTAATCAAGAAGCGGTCAAAATGGCCATTAAATTTGGTTTAGCCATTGGTGCCGATCTCCCTCCTCGTTCTGTTTTTGCCCGTAAGAACTACTTTTACCCTGATTTACCAAAAGGCTATCAAATAAGTCAGTTTGAACTACCCATTGTCGGTCAAGGGAAACTTTCGATTGAACTTGAAGATGGCTCAGAAAAGATCGTTGGCATTACTCGCGCTCATCTAGAAGAAGATGCCGGAAAATCGATGCATGGTGACTTCCAAGGCCAAACTGGTGTTGATTTGAACCGTGCAGGCACACCACTATTAGAAATCGTGTCTGATCCTGATATGAGTAGCGCGAAAGAAGCGGTTGCCTATATGAAAAAGATTCACTCTTTAGTGCAATACCTTGAGATTTGTGACGGCAATATGCAGGAAGGGTCATTCCGCTGTGACTCCAATGTGTCCGTTCGCCCTAAAGGTCAAAAAGAATTAGGTACCCGTGCCGAATTAAAAAACATTAACTCATTCCGTAATGTTGAACGTGCCATCAATATCGAAATTGAACGCCAAATTGAGCTGATTGAAGATGGCGGTACCGTCGTTCAAGAAACACGTTTGTATGATGCCGACAAAAATGAAACACGCTCAATGCGTAGTAAAGAAGAAGCAAATGATTATCGCTACTTCCCTGATCCCGACCTACTACCGGTTGTTCTCGATCCGGAAATGATTGAACAAATCCGAGCTACATTGCCCGAATTACCAAATGCTAAACGCGATCGTTTTGTTGCAGATATGAGCTTGTCACTTTATGACGCATCTGTATTAACAAGCAGTCGTGAATTAGCCAATTATTTTGAAGCAGTGTTAAAGGCATCTGACAATAAAGATCCAAAACTCTGTGCCAACTGGATTATTACTCAACTCTTAGGGGCCTTGAATAAAGCAGGCTTAGAAATAACAACCTCACCGATTAGCGCCGCACAATTAGGTGGATTATTGACTCGTATTAGCGACAACACCATCTCTGGCAAAATTGCTAAACAAATCTTTGATGTTTTATGGACTGGCGAAGGTGATGATGCCGATAGTATTATCGAAGAGAAAGGCCTAAAACAAGTTACCGATTCAGGAGCCATTGAAGCGATTGTCGATGAAGTGATTGCCAATAATGCAGACCAAGCAGAGCAGTATCGTGCAGGTAAAGAACAGTTATTAGGTTTCTTCGTGGGTCAAGTAATGAAAGCCTCACGAGGCAAAGCTAATCCAGCTCAAGTAAATGATATCTTGAAAGCTAAATTAGCAGGCTAAGTTTTCGTAATTTCAGGCCATAAAAAAAGGCTGTATTCAGTAATGAATACAGCCTTTTTTGTTCTACTTAGAATCTAGTAATTAGTCACCAGAAATCATTGCAGCTACTTTACCTGACACCATACCGAATACAGCACCAACAATAATTGACAATGCAACAACTACAACAGGATTTGTTGTGTCCATATTTAATGTGCTTCCTGCCGCTGATAAATCAGCATTAGCATGAATTGCGTATGCTGCTGTTGCTGCATAACCATATACCGCTGATGGGATAACAGAGAAAGCAGGAATTGAAGCCCCCATAACAAGAGCAAATACAGTGACACCGACCCAAACTGCTGCATTTACAGCTAATGAAGTTCCCTCACCTAAGCCCACTTTTGTAATTAAAGCAAAAGCAACACCCGCAAGAACTGAACCAAAGATACTACATACAATCGTATTTTTTAATGCTGCATTATCAGCACCATTGTGGAAGTACTGACCCCAACCAATAAAAATAGCCCAAATTGTAACAAATCATGCTAATGGGCTAAGTGCAAGCCATGTTGCTAAACCACCTAAACCACCAATACTCAATGCTAATGCAAACATAATTCTCTCTCTATATTATCTTACAAAGTAAAATATCTGAGCTTTCAATAAATTGCTTGGTCTTATTATTTTTATCTCTATACTGAAAACGCGAATATTTAAGTTCGGCTTATTCCGAACTCAAGCAGTAATAAAACATACTTTTATTTAACTTACAATCTCTAATTCAATCTCAAGTAGCTAACAATTAGGAAGCGCTAATGTAGTTAGTGGCCAACTTTTAAACCATTTTCTTGCCACAAAATGAAAGATTTTCAATATCCTAAACTGCCATCATCAGTCTTTGGGAGTATCTAATGAATTCTTCTTTATTATTTTCTCAGTTGTTCTTCCCATACAGTAATAAAGTGGGGTACTATCAGTCTGGTCAAATTCAATGGATGATATTAGAAGTATTACAACCACATTGTTTCGGTAATATTTCACTCAAAGTAGGCATTAAAAAATTATGAAGTTTAAGCAAGAACATCTCCCAGATAAAATGGCTATCGGAAAGCTACCATCACAATCACCACTGCCTGAGGCAAACTGGGTTCTTGTTTTTGGTTCGGTTAAACGCTTTAAAGAGCGTGGGTTTACCAAAGCGCTACAAAAGCGATACCCATCAGCTCAAATTATTGGCTGCACAACATCAGGAGAAATCACTGATAGTGGCGTACACGATGATAGCGTGCATATTACCGCGATGCTTTGGGAACGTAGCTCTCTTAAATTCATCGTTAAACCTATTAATAGCATGGCACAATCTCACGCCCTCGGCGCACTCATCGCATCCGATTTAGTCCAAGATGATTTAAAGGGTGTTTTTGTACTTAGTGATGGTTTAAATGTAAACGGTTCTGAGTTAGTTGAAGGTATTCAAGAAGTTCTTCCCCATATTCCTATTACAGGTGGTTTAGCGGGTGACAATGCTAACTTCTCACAAACATATCTGCTCAATAACGACCAAGTTCATGACCGAGTTGTTATTGCCGTTGGTATCTATGGTGAACATGCGGTTGTAACAAGTGGTGCATTAGGCGGTTGGAAACCCTATGGTCCTCCACGTAAAATTACTCGTGCCGTAAAGAACCTTGTCTATGAGTTAGATGGAAAACCAGCTCTCCCTCTATACAAAATGTATATTGGCTACTATGCCAATCAGCTACCAGCATCTGGCCTTAACTTTCCATTTGCTATCATGTCAGAAGACAAAAGTATTACTGTGATTCGTACACTATTGGCTATTGATGAAAACGATAATAGCCTGACCTTTGCCGGTAATGTAAACGAGGGGTCGACAGTTCGCTTTCTCAAGTCTGACCACGATATGTTAGTGAATGGCGCAAGTGATGCAGCACGCCAGATTCTAGACAAAGATATTAACCTTAATAACAAAGCCTTAGCGATTTGTGTCAGTTGTGTTGGTCGAAAACTCGTTATGGCAGATCAAGTCTCTGATGAAGTTTTTGCTGTACAGCGCTTGCTTGGTGTTCAAACAGGAATAACTGGTTTTTACTCTAATGGTGAAATTTGTTCTGGTGAAGATGATGGCCATAGCTTATTGCACAATCAAACAATGACAATTGCTTATTTATGTGAGAATATGAACTAAATTCTGTTCTTCACTGAAATATATAAGGGTCGACATTATTAAATAATGTTGGCCCTTTTTAGTTTATACCCATGATAAATGAAGCTGCTTGATTATGGGCATGCCCCCTATTCAGCAAGTTCTCTTGCTGCTGCAAGCAATGCGAGCCGAGCAATAACACCGTAGGCATAAAACCGGTTAGGCTCAGAGTCTGGTACATTTTGTTTATCTGGGGTGTTACAAGGCTGAGCAAAAGCTAAAGGCTCGAAGTGCATGCCTGGGGCATTCAAATTTTCATTAACGCCTCGAGC
>WTAY01000014.1 GCA_013139345.1 Methylophaga sp.
GGTGCTGGTAGTTAAGACTGTCATAAGTAAGTACTTTGCTCATTTCGCGATGAAATAAGCTAATAACATCATCTAGATCTAAGGATGTTTGTAAAACAGCTGGAAGTCGCGCTGCAATATCCTCAGCATTTTCATGAGAAGGTTGTGGAGTGCTAACATCAATAGCATGACCGTGTTTGCCAACTAGAGATAGTTTTGCTGCATCTGATGATAATTGATGTTCCATGGTGCATAGTCCTTGATATCTAGTATTGTAACTAGATAAAGCGAGAACTGTGCCATGTCATTATTTATATTTTATATCAACCACTTAACCTGTTGCGCCAGTAGTTTGACAGCTACTCAATTAAGCCGTGATAATTTCACCATTAATTTCTAGACTGTCTTGCCCCATTAAATACAGATAGGCAGGCACAACATCTTCTGGCATTGGTAATGATGTGGGATCGATCGCCGGAAAAGCACGTGCATGTAGTTTTGACTGCACGGTGCCAGGATCAATTGTATTTACTCTAACGCGGCCATCACACTCTAGTTCATCAGCTAATTGCTTGCTGAAAGATTCTATTGCTGCTTTGCCCACTCCGTAGCCAGCCCAATATGCCGTATCTTTATGATTATCCGTCGTAAAGATAATGGATGCTTTATCAAACTTCTGCATCAATGCTAAGCAAGCTCGGGTCAACAAATAAGGACCTGTTAGATTAATATGCAGTGTTTCCAACCATATTTTTGGATCTTGATGCTGTACGGGTGCGATTTGACCCAATGAAGCTGCACAATGGACTAAACCATCGAGACGCTCAAAGTTGTCATGAATATTACGTGATAATTCGTCATAATCAGGAATACTCGCACCTTGAAGATCTAAAGGATATAGAACTGGGGTAGGTGCTCCACTTGCCACAATCTCATCATAAACAACTTCAAGGGCGGGAATATTCTTATCAAGCAAAATAAGCGTTGCACCATGATTCGCATAAGCTTTAGCTACCGCTGCACCGATTCCATTACCTGCTCCCGTGATGAGAACAACACGATCTTTGAGTAAATCAGTTGCGGCGGTGTATTGCATTAATCTGCGCTTGCTACAGCAGAAAATTGGCTAAATGTTACTGCACCATTTTGAAATTGCACGCTTGTTGTTCCTTCTGCAGATGCCCATTCACTCTGTGTAAATGTCAGTGCATCAATGCTACGAGATTGTGTTGATGTTGGCGTACCTAATTTATCAATTGTAGCTTGTTCAGATGTGCCTGCTTCAACCGGCATTGATGACGTACTTTCTGAACTATCACCACCACATGCAATAAGTGCTGAACTGATAAATAATGAGATAAAGATTAAGCGAGATTTAGTTAACATGTTAAAAAGTCCAAGTTTTAAGTTACGTTTAAAGAAAGTTTTGCAGCTAAATATTAAGTATATCAAGTTGTATTGTTGTTATCGACTAAATCAGCATTGATTTAAAAGAGATTGAGCACAATTTTCACCATTACGTATCGCTCCTTCCAATGTCGCTGGATAACTATTAGCAACATAATCACCCGCAAGCCATAAGCCTTCTATATTTGTTTGGCTTTGCGGACGCTGCTTTTCAATGCCAACAGTACAGGCAAACGTCGCCCGTTTTTCACGGATCACCAGACTATCACTTACCGTTTCTGCTAATTCAGGAAAGAGGCTGTGGACCTCGCGACAAACATGTTTAATGAGAACATCATTAGACATTTCTTCATGTTCACCTGGCGCACTAATTACAACCGCCATAAGACCAGGAGCTTGCTCACTACGATCAAATATCCACTGGCTACTTGTTCCACTCATTCCCAACATCGGTTTAGCTAAGCGCGTATCCGGTGAGTATTGTAGGTAAACCGTACAGATTGGATATTCACTCGGTTTATTCATTTCTATGTGTTCAGCAAGTAAGTCAATACTTTGAGATGGGCTCAAGGCAATAATAATGTTATCTGCCGTGAACGTACTTCCATCTTGGCAAATAATGCCCGTCACTTTATTTTGTTCTATCACAAGTTGTTTGGCCCGCGTCTTCAGGCTGACTGAGCCACCATGTTGTTGAATATAATGAGCAGCCGCATGAGGAAATACCTCAGCAAGAGGGACACTAGGAATTAACGCATCCGCAGCGGCTTGTCCTTTACCCAAACTATCTTGTAAAACTGTAGCCATTAAATGCGCTGAAGCATGATCAATAGGCGTATTCAAGGTTGCCAGACATAAAGGTTCCCACAATTGCTTGATTAGACGAGCAGGCTGACTTGTTGAAAGTAACCATTCACTTACCGTAACATCCTCTTGCAATAAGAGCGATGGAATACTGGACTGTAATTTGGTAACAGAAAAAAAGCCTTTTACGCCTACACTTCGTATAAGGTTCCATGCGAGAGATAAAGGCCAAGGAAAAAAACTATTCGCAGATAAATTGAGAGGTGAATAATATGTATCGTGAATCGTTATATCCATCGGGAAGCGATGAAAAGCATCGTCTTCTTTAACCCCAACCAAGTTCATCATTGCCAACATTCGATCATAAGCACCGATCATTAAATGTTGACCGTTATCAATGGTTTGTTCATGCCAAAGCACATTTCTGGCTCGGCCTCCCAGCTGTTTGGCTGATTCGATTAAATGAACTGAATGACCTTTTTGTATCAATGTCACGGCTGCTGCAAGCCCGCTCCAGCCGCCACCAATAATCAGTGTAGTCACGTTTTAGTTAGTTTACGGTGACGTCGTTTTTCACTACGTGCTGTACGCCATGCAATCCACAGTTTTCTAATTGGGGTTAATGACACTCGATGTTTCATTACTTGGAAATTGTCATTGATGATTTCATCTAATGTTGCTTCATAAATATCGGCCATAATTAAGCCTGTTCGCTGTGTATAACGATCAGCCTCCGGCAGGACTTCCATTGCTTTTCTATAATATTGTTTGGCTCTTGTCGTTTGAAACTTAAGAAATTCAATTAATTCAGGGCTTGATTTTAGTGCCAGCAAATCATCGGTACTGACATTAAACTGTTTCAATTCGTCTAAAGGTAGATAAATTCGCCCCCGTTCAGCATCTTCACGAACATCACGAATGATATTGGTGAGTTGCAGTGCCATTCCAAGATTTTCAGCATATTTCAGAGTATTTCGCTCCTGATAGCCGAAGATTTCAACGGATAACAAACCAACGACACTTGCAGCACGATGACAATATAAAGCCAGCTGCTTAAATTCAGCATAGCTAAATTGATCAAGATCCATTGCCATTCCATCAATAATTTCCATAAAGTATTCTTCATGTAAATCAAAGGACTGCAATGCAGTGTGTAATGCCTTACCTACTGGGTGAGTGGCCTCCCCTTTAAAGGTTCTTTGAATCTCTTCTCGCCACCACTCTAGTTTCGTTCGAGCAACACCAGCATCGGAAATTTCATCAACAGTATCATCCACTTCACGGCAAAAAGCATAAAGAGCAATGATTGCTTGGCGTTGTAGTTCAGGCAAGAAACGGAAACTATAATAAAAGCTTGAACCACTTTTAGCGGCTTTGTCTTGGCAATATTCATCAGGTGTCATCGTTGTAATCTCGTTACGATTTTGTCATGTTGTAAGTGGGACTCTATTATTTCATCAATATCTTCAGCCGTTTGATATTGATACCAAACACCTTCAGGATAAATAACAAGTACAGGGCCTAAAGCACAGCGGTTTAAGCAACCTGCATTATTAACGCGTACTTTTTTGAGCTTTAATTCTTTTACACGTTGTTTAGCGTAGTTGCGTAAAGATTGGGCATTATGCTGTTGGCAACAAGGGCTGCCATCTTCACGTTCATGAGTGCAAAAAAACAAATGGTATTTATAAATATCAGTCATAAGCTAAAGCATAGCGGATAAAGCTATTTATACCCAAATTACTTGAAGATAGACCAAACTAAATATCCACTTTGAGCTAAATTTGGGCAAATATCTGCTATTACCGTGATATTGCATAGTAAACTTCCGTAAGTCATTGTATTATTGAAGATACTGTATCTCTGAGATATCACTGAATGTATTTAGTAGCTATTCTAATATTTATAAGTTTGGCCGCACTTGTTTTCTACCTGTTTCATTTGCGTCAGAAAATAAGTTCATTAACAGTCTCTCAAGATAAAGCGCTTGAGAGTGATGAACGCTTTCGTCTTTTATTGCAAAGCATTCCTAATGTATCTGTTCAAGGATACGATAAACACCGCCGAGTCAATTTCTGGAATAAGGCCAGTGAAAAACTGTATGGTTATAGCCACTCTGAAGCGATTGGTCAGTTATTAGAAGATCTTATTATCCCAGATGAGATGCGAGAAACAGTCATTGAGTTAACCGATAATTGGTTGGCTGGAGGACAAGAAATACCAGCCGATGAATTAATCTTAAAAAATAAATTTGGTCAACCTGTAGCCGTTTATTCAAGCCATGTAATGAGCCATGATCAGCATGGCAATCCAGAAATGTATTGTATTGATATTGATCTCACAACCCATAAACAAGATCAAATAGCGATTCAATACGGTGAAGATAAATTTAAGAATATTATTAAATCCTCACCAGTGCCTTACCTACTCCATGATTCAGCTAAGAATATCATTCTAATCAATGATGTTTTTACACGACAATTTGGTTATACATTAGAGGATCTATCAAATTTATTAGATTGGGGACTGAAAGTTTATCCAGACCAAGAATACGGTTTAGAAATACAAAGTCTCTGGAAAAAGCGTTTTGAGCAAGCAGAACGTAATAGCGGAATATTTGAACCTCTTGAAATTGATATTCATTGTAAAAATGGTGAACTTAGAACAGTAATTGCTGATGCCTCGCCAGTGACCGGTTCATTTCATGACGACGTACTAATTAGCCTCTACGACATCACTGAGCGCAAGAAAACAGAATTAGCTCTAAAGCACAGCGAAGCCAAATCTCGCTCAATTATTGAGGCCTCTCCCATCCCTTTTGCACTGCATAATACTCAGAGAGACGTGGTGTTTATTAATAATGCATTTACCCGCCAATATGGTTATACCATCGAAGATATTCCGACTTATCTTGAATGGGGGGAGAAGGTATATCCTGATGAAGCGTATGGCCACAAAATTCAAAAAATATGGCGGCAACGATTTGAAGAGGCGATAGAAACTGGCAATCCGTTTAAGCCGCTTGAAATAGAAATTCGTTGCAAGAATGGAGAAATCAGAACAGCAATGGCAAGCGCTACACCAGTCATGGGTAGCTTTAGTGGTGAAATATTAGTCAGCCTATACGATATTACTGAACGTAAAAAAGAAGAACAGCAACGAATGTTAGCTGCAACCGTATTTCAATATAGTAGTGAAGGCATGATGGCGACTGATGCAGATAGAAAGATCGTCACTGTTAACCCTGCTTTTTGTCGAATAACAGGCTATAGCAAAGACGAAGTCTTAGGAAAACCTGCACTGCTACTTATTTCTGATAAACAGCATCTCACCTTTTCAGACAATCTCATGGAAGAACTTGAGAGCAAGGGAGAATGGCAGGGAGAAATCTGGAACAAACGTAAAAACGGTGATGATTTTATCGCTTGGTTAACCGTCAATACTATCTACAATGATGATGGTTCCGTGCATCAGCGTGTGGCTTTATTCTCAGATATTACAGAGAAGAAAGAAGCTGAAATGTTAGCGCTAAGAAGAGCGAATTACGATGATTTGACCGGCTTGCCAAATCGAAATATGTTTAATGATCGTTTAGCACAAGAAATTAAGAAGTCTAATAGAACAGAGAAACCTTTGGCTGTGTTTTTCCTTGATTTAGATAAATTTAAAGAAGTAAATGACACCTTTGGTCATCAGGTAGGTGATCACTTATTAATTGATGCCGCCAAACGCATCACCGATTGCGTTCGGGAGGCAGATACAGTTTCACGGCTTGGTGGTGATGAGTTTACTGTGATTTTGGCAGATCTTGATGATGTCCATAGTATTGAGCGTATTGCTAATAATATTATTGACTCGTTAAGCCAGCCTTTTCAGCTTGATGAAAATATTGCTTACGTCTCTGCGAGCATAGGTATTACCCTCTACCCTAATGATGCTCAAAATGTCAGTGACTTACTTAAAAATGCCGATCAAGCAATGTATATGGCAAAAGATTCTGGTCGTGGCTGTTTCCGTTATTTTACAAAAAAAATGCAACAATCGGCATGGGAGCGATTTAATTTACTCAACGACCTGCGCGTGGCATTGAGCAAGCAGCAGTTTGAACTGTATTACCAACCCATAATGGATTTAAAAACAGGGAAAACACATAAAGCAGAAGCATTAATTCGCTGGCATCACCCTGAACGAGGCATGGTCAATCCTGCCGATTTTATTCCGTTGGCAGAAGATTCAGGACTCATCATTGAAATTGGCAACTGGGTATTCCAGCAAGCCGTTCAGCAAATAAAATTGTGCCAACGGTTTTCGAGTGACTTCCAAATAAGTATCAACAAATCACCCATTCAATTTAGAGAACATAGTGACTGGATCGCGGTCATGGAACAAGAAGGCGTTAGCGGAAGTAATCTTGTGATTGAAATTACAGAGGGTGTCTTAATGGAAAGTCGAGAGCAAGTTGAGGAACAGTTACTCAACTTCCGTGATGGAGGGATTCAAGTGGCAATAGATGACTTTGGTACCGGCTACTCGTCCCTTTCGTATTTGAATAAATTTGATATTGATTATCTGAAAATCGACCAATCCTTTACTCGAAACTTATCACCTAGCTCCAGCGAAATGGCATTGTCTGAGGCAATTATCGTAATGGCTCACAAACTAGGTTTAAAAGTCATTGCCGAAGGGGTGGAAACAGAACAACAGTGTGACTTGTTAACAGAAGCAGGCTGTGACTATATTCAAGGATATGTGTTTTCTAAACCTTTACCAGCAGAACAATTTGAAGCTTTTTTAGAAACTACGACTGATAGAAAAATTCGCTAAACCTATCAATGCGTCCTTATAGGGCGAATCTTCTAAAATAGCTAATGTTGAAATAGCTTTATCAACTTCATTTTTTGCAGCTTGAGCCGTGTAATCAATAGCGCCTGTTTGTTCGATAATGGTGATAATTTCATCGATCTTATCGCGTTGCCCTTCTTCAATTGCAGTGCGAATAATGCTCGCTTGCGCGGCTGTTCCGTGCTTCATTGCATAAATAAGTGGTAATGTCGGCTTTCCTTCTGCAAGATCATCACCAATATTTTTGCCGATTGTTTCGCTTGATTCACTGTAATCCAATAAATCATCAACAAGTTGAAATGCGCTACCAAGATGCATCGCATAATCTGACATCGCCTGTTCAACATTCGGCTCAGCATTGCTAATAACAGCGCCTAATAAACCCGCAGCTTCAAAGAGCTTAGCTGTTTTATGATGAATCACTTCCAGATAACTTTCTTCCGTCGTATCCGCATCATTGCAATTGAGTAACTGTAAAACTTCACCTTCCGCAATAACATTGGTTGTATGCGACAAAATTTTCATTAAACGCATCGATTCCATTTCGACCATCATTTCAAATGAGCGAGTGTAAAGAAAATCGCCTACTAAAACGCTTGCTTCATTGCCCCACAAGTTATTCGCAGTTTCACGACCGCGTCGCATATCTGAATTATCAACGACATCATCATGCAATAATGTTGCGGTATGAATAAATTCAATAATGGTCGCAAGATTGATGTGTGAAGTACCGTCGTAACCACATGCTCGTGCACACAAAATAGCCAAAGCGGGGCGCAAACGTTTACCACCACTATTAATAATGTAATGCCCTAGCTGATTAATCAGAACAACGTCAGACTGCAGTCGAGACTGAATCATTGAATCGACAGCTGACATATCATCTTCGATTAAGGAATAAATGGATTGGATATCCACAGTGTTTAAACATCCTATATAATAGTGGTGTTAAAAAGCGTGTACTTTCTCATGCAAGGCAATGAATCGCAACTATTTCGCCATAATTAATACAAGAGATTTGATCTCTTCAGCGAAAGGCGCTAGAATTGCCGGTCTTTTGATGGGTTCGCCCACCAATACACTTACATATAATTAATTTTGGAGACAGCGATGTACGCTATTGTCGCGACTGGCGGTAAACAATACCGTGTTAAAGAAGGCGAAACACTTCGTGTAGAGAAGTTGTTTGCTGATGCTGGTGATTCGGTTGAATTAGATAAAGTTCTATTAGTTGGTGAAGGCGACGATGTTAAAATCGGTGCTCCTTACCTTGATGGCGCAAAAGTAACTGCAACTGTTACTGCAAATGGTCGTGGCGATAAAGTTAAAATCGTTAAGTTCCGTCGTCGTAAACACTCACGTAGACAAGCGGGTCACCGTCAGTCTTACACTGAAATCCAAATCACAGGCATTACTGCTTAAGATTTCCGAACACAAGAGGATTTAGAAATGGCTCATAAGAAAGCTGGTGGTAGTACTAGAAACGGACGTGATTCGGAGTCGAAACGTCTTGGTGTAAAACGCTACGGTGGTGAAGCAGTATTAGGCGGTAACATTCTTATCCGTCAACGTGGTACTCGCGTTCATGCTGGTAAAAATGTAGGTCTTGGTAAAGATCACACATTATTTGCAAAAATAGATGGCAAGGTTTTGTTTGAGACTAAAGGTCCAAAAAATCGCGCATACATCAGCGTTATTGCAGACTAAAAAATATGTTAGCCCATATTGGGGCAAACAGCTAAAGAGCCCCGCTGATGCGGGGCTTTTTTGTTTCTGGCGATTGATTTATGATGAATATCCAGATTACAGGTTAAAACAATGAAATTTGTAGATGAAGCAAAAATTACGGTAAGTGCAGGCGGTGGTGGTAATGGCTGTCTGAGTTTCCGACGTGAAAAATATATTCCCTTTGGTGGCCCTGATGGTGGTGATGGTGGTGATGGTGGTGATCTGTATTTAATTGCAGATAAGCAAGTCAATACACTCATTGATTTCCGCTATCAACGGAACTATAAAGCAGAACGTGGCGAACATGGCCAAGGAAAGTTATGTAGTGGTGCTCGCGGTGAAGACCTGATGGTCAAAGTGCCTATTGGCACCGAAGCCTGGGATGATGATACCGATGAATTAATCGGTGACTTAACACAGCATGGTGATAAGTTGTTAGTCGCAAAAGGCGGCTGGCATGGTTTAGGCAATGTGCGTTATAAATCAAGTACGAATCGAGCACCTCGCCAAACATCAAGCGGCACGCCAGGTGAAGAGCGCCGCTTACGTCTTGAGATGAAATTACTGGCTGATATTGGTTTACTGGGTTTACCAAATGCGGGTAAATCAACCTTTATTAGACAAGTATCAGCAGCACAGCCAAAAGTAGCTAACTATCCTTTCACTACGCTATATCCAAACCTTGGCGTAGTAACAATGAAAGATGTTCGTAGCTTTGTTATTGCAGATGTTCCCGGTCTAGTTGAAGGCGCTGCTGAAGGTGCAGGGCTTGGTATTCAATTTCTTCGCCACTTAACTCGAACACGTTTGTTATTACACATGGTTGATATGGCACCAGCAGATGTGAAACAAGATCCTGTTGAAAGTGTAGAAATCATTAATCGTGAATTAGAACATTACAGTGATGCTCTAGGTAGCCAAGATCAATGGTTAGTTCTAAATAAAATGGATCTTGTTCCTGAAGATATTCGTGATGAATTGTGTCAGGAAGTTGTTGACCGCCTAGACTGGAAAGGTAAAGTATTTAGAGTCAGCGGCCAATCAGGTGAATCTTGTGATGAACTCTGTGCCGAAATTATGGATTATCTTGATGAGCTGAATGAAGCAGAACAAGCAGCATTAGATGCCGAACAGGCAGCGTTAGAAGCTGAGGACTAAAGAGTGACCAACCCGCACCAACAACTTATTAATACTAAACGATGGGTTATTAAGATTGGTAGTGCGTTATTGACACGTGACGGTGAAGGCTTAGATCTTAACCGAATCCGTTGGTTAACAGGTGAAATCGCCTTTCTTCGTGAACAAGGTAAAGAAATTGTTCTAGTCACATCAGGCTCTGTTGCTGCAGGTATGCAACAATTAGGCTGGACTGAACGGCCTCATGCTCTACACCAATTGCAATCAGCTGCGAGTGTAGGTCAGATGGGGCTGATTCAAGCCTATGCAGCCGAATGTAAGAAACACGATATTCACACAGCACAGATATTATTAACACATTCTGACTTATCTGACCGCGGTCGTTATCTCAATGCACGGAGTGTTCTACATAGCCTATTAGAGTTGGGTGTATTGCCGGTTGTAAATGAAAATGACACCATTGCAACAGAAGAAATTCGCTTTGGTGACAATGATACTTTAGCAGCCATGACTGCAAATCTTGTTGAGGCAGAAGTACTTGTTATCTTAACGGATCAAGATGGTTTATTTGATTCTGATCCACGTAACAACCCCGAAGCAAGAATGATTGCCGCCTCAGCAGCCTCTAATCCAGCATTGGATGATATGGCTGGTGAAGGTACAGGTTCGTTAGGTCGTGGCGGAATGGCAACCAAATTACTTGCTGCCCGTCGTGCTGCACGTTCTGGTGCTGCAACGGTTATTTTATCGGGAAAAGAGCCTGAGAACTTACGCCACTTAGCATCAGGAATGGGTATTGGAACGCTGTTGTGGCCCGATGATGAACCAATGCCTGCCCGACAACAATGGTTATTAGGGCACCAACCTAAAGGTCGTGTCATATTAGATGATGGTGCCGTTAGTGTGATTCGCCAAGAAGGTCGAAGTGTACTCCCTGTTGGAATTCAACTGGTTGAAGGTCAATTCGTTCGTGGTGAGCTTGTTGTTTGTTGTGATAGCTCTGGTAAAGAAATCGCCCGAGGATTAGTTAACTATAATTTTGATGAAGCTAGCCGACTAATGGGTCATGCAAGTAGCGAGATTGAACAACTATTGGGTTATGTTGATGAGCCAGAGCTTATTCATCGAGACAATTTGGTCGTTACTAGTTAAGAGTATTAATTTCAGACATAAAAAAACCGACATAACGTCGGTTTTTTTATGAGCGTTGTGAGACGCTTATATTATAGTGCGCGAACAGCGTTGTTCAAACGGCTTTTGCTACGTGCTGCGGCATTTTTATGGATAACGCCTTTACGAGCCATACGATCTAAATGAGGAACAGCAGCTTTAAATGCAGCAGTTGCTTGTTCTTTGTCGCCGCCGTCAATAGCAGACTGTAGCTTTTTAATGCTTGTACGCATTGCTGAACGTTGACCAGCGTTAAGTTGGCGATTGTCTTCCGCCTGACGTGCGCGTTTTTTTGCTTGTGCTGAGTTTGCCAAAGTACTTCTCCGAAAATTTTAGCTTATATGTATTGAACCGAGCATTATCCCGATCTTTATTTCGATTGTAAAGAAATACTTATGATCTTTTATCAGAAATACATAACGAGATCGTTGGGTTACGCTTGAATGCAGTTATTTTACATGATCTTTGCAAGGGAGCGAATGATTATTCTTAATGCTATGATAGCTTCCATTATTATTTTAGGTATAACTATGAAAATCATTACTGCGAATGTGAACGGTATTCGGGCTGCAGGTCGAAAAGGTTTTTTTGATTGGTTAGCGAAGGTGCAAGCAGATGTTGTTTGCATTCAAGAAACAAAAGCTCAGATTGATCAGTTAAGTGATGAGCTGTACCACCCCGAAGGTTACTCTTGTTTCTATCATGATGCAGAAAAGAAAGGCTATAGCGGTGTAGCACTTTATTGTCGACAAAAACCAGATAGCATTATTATCGGCATGGGTAATGATGAGTTTGATAGTGAAGGTCGCTATATTGAAGCCCGTTTTGGTAACTTAAGCGTTATCTCTTTATATATGCCATCAGGTTCCTCAAAAGAGGAACGCCAACTATTAAAGTATCGTTGCATGGATCATATGATGGCAAAACTCGAAGAGATGAAAGCATCTGGCCGTGACTGCATTGTGACGGGCGACTGGAATATTGCTCATAAAAATGAAGATATCCGTAATTGGAAAGGCAACTTGAAGAACTCAGGATTTTTACCTGAAGAACGTGCATGGCTAGATACCTTATTTGACGATGTCGGCTTTATTGATGCCTTTCGTGAATTAGAACAAGAAGAACATCAATATACATGGTGGTCAAACCGCGGTCAGGCACGAGCGAATAATGTAGGTTGGCGGATTGATTATCATATTTTGACGCCAAGCCTTAAAGGAAAAGTGTTAACAACAGAAATATATAGAAAAGAAAGCTTTTCAGATCACGCGCCTCTTATCATAGATTATGACTATGAGATGCCTGCAGCATGAGTGACATTAGTCACGCTAAAAGCTGGCTAGAGACAATAAGGGCATTTAAACACCCAAGAGTTCTCACAATGCTGTTTTTTGGTATTTCTGCTGGACTACCACTATTACTGATCTTCTCGTCACTCAGCTTATGGTTACGTGAAGCTGGCATAGAAAAATCAGCGGTCACCTATTTTAGCTGGGCAGCATTAGGCTATTCATTTAAGTTTATCTGGGCACCTTTAGTCGATAAATTACCTCTGCCATTTTTAACTCAAAAGTTTGGTCGACGTCGTGCTTGGCTATTGCTATCACAAACCATGGTCATTTCTGCAATTGCATTGATGGCATTTATTAACCCTGCAGAAGATGCTTTAACAGCAATGGCGTGGGCGGCTGTATTATTAGGTTTTTCATCTGCTACTCAAGATGTCGTGATTGATGCGTATCGAATTGAATCAGCCGAACCTGATTTACAAGCCTTAATGTCATCGACCTATATTGCGGGTTATCGTATTGGTATGTTAATCGCTGGTGCAGGTGCCTTATTTCTTGCCAGTTATTTAGGCTCGACGATGGAATCGTATAGCTATGACGCTTGGAAATGGAGCTATTTAGCCATGGCTGGAGTCATGTCTATCGGTGTGGTAACCACGCTTATTATTACTGAGCCAGTACAGGTAATAAGTGATGAGGTCGTTTACCATGGACGTCAGTACCTTGGTTTTCTAACTTTATTTGTTTTATCTGTTGCAGGCTTTATCGCCAGCTTTGCCTATAGTTCAGAATTAGCACTAGCAGTGAAGCCCGTCTTGACTGACATACTTGCCAATAAACACTTGGCAGGCACGATTGTTGAATTATTACGACTGATACTCGCACTGATAGTCGCTGCCGCTATCGCGAAGCTTGTTATCTTATCGGGCATCATTCAGCAAAAAATGGTTGAACAAACTTATATTGCACCATTAAAAGATTTCTTCCAACGTTATGGTTGGTCATTCGCTTGGTTATTGTTAGCGTTAATTGGTCTATATCGAATCTCAGATATTGTTCTAGGGATTATCTCTAATGTGTTTTATCAAGATTTAGGTTTCACTAAACCAGAAATTGCCAGCGTGGTTAAAAGTTTTGGTTTATTAATGACGATTGTTGGTGGTTTCCTAGGAGGATTACTGGCCGTTCGCTTTGGTGTAATGCGAATATTATTTTTGGGTGCATTGCTATCAGCATTAACCAATTTACTATTTATGATGTTAGCTCAGGCAGGCCATGATATGACCATGTTGTATATTGTGATTTCTGCCGATAATTTATCTGCAGGCTTAGCAAGTGCCGCCTTCATTGCCTTTTTATCAAGCCTCACTAATATTTCATTTACAGCAGTACAGTACGCTATTTTCAGCTCCTTGATGACCTTATTTCCGAAAATATTAGGGGGTTACTCAGGCACAATGGTTGAAACAATGGGCTACCAACAATTCTTCTTAATGACGGCCTTGATGGGCGTTCCAGTGCTTGTATTGATCCTATGGGCAAGCAAGCGCTTTGAGTATAACGATGTAAAAATAAAGTGAAGAACGACTTGCTGATTCGCTGTTAGTTAAACTTCAGAACTCCTCACAAAGTTTTTTAACACGGAAAGTAGTACTGTTCACCCAAACTATAGTTGATATTTATCCATTCGGTAACGCATCGCCATTCGCGTTAAACCTAACTCTCTTGCCGACTGTGATACATTGCCATTGGTACGCAACAAGGCACGCTCAATAAGATATTTTTCAACATCTTCTAACTTCATCGTTTCTAGTTTCTGATTTTCTTCATTAGAAGAAGCTGTACTTTCTACTCTCGGCACCGCCTGTAAAAACAGATCAGAACTATTAATGATACCTTGCTGACACAACATGACCGCCCGCTCTAAAACATGCTGTAACTCTCTAATATTCCCTGGCCATGAATACTGCTGTATCGCTGTAATAGAATCAGAAGACAAGATGGGGGAAACTAGGCCATAACGGCGTGCAATCTTTTCTACAAAATGATCAACTAATAATAAAATATCATCTTGTCGTTGGCGTAATGAAGGTAACACTAACTCTAATATATTTAACCGGAAAAACAAGTCTGAGCGAAACGTCCCATCAGCAACCATATCGGTAAGGTTCCTATTTGTTGCTGCAACAAAGTGTGCTGAAATAGCAATTTCTTTGGTTGAACCTAAGCGCCTGACGACTCGCCGTTCTAAAACATTTAACAGCTTTGCCTGCAATGGCAAAGGTAACTCACCCACTTCATCTAGAAACAGAGTGCCGCCTTCAGCCACCTCAATTAAACCCGCCTTGGCTTGGTGCGCATTAGTAAATGCACCTCGTTCATAGCCAAAAAGTTCAGCTTCGATTAACTCACTAGGTAAAGAAGCACAGTCTACGTGAACAAACGGTTTATTGTTCCAACTACCCGACTGATGGTATAAACGTGCAGCAACATCTTTACCTGTTCCTGTTTCTCCACTAATCAGTACGACAGGGTGGCTCTCAGTACTATTATCAACTAATAGAGCAATACGCTTTATCTGCTGGCGAAGTGCTGTGATTGCTGAACTAGCACCAACCATTGTCGTTTTATCTGTAACCTGTCGGTCACGTCGATGTGAATAATCTAACTGCTGACTGATCTGTTTATTTGCGAGCACTTTCGACAAAAGAAGGACTAACTCATCGAGATCGACAGGCTTCTTTAAATAATCAGTAGCACCGAGTTTCATTGCTGAGATAGCATCTTCTAGCTCGCCATACGCAGTCATAATAATGATAGGTAGATCTTTCCACGCTTTCTCATCAGATATCCGAATGTCTTCTAACAAATTAAGTCCGCTCCCATCAGGCAAGCGAACATCTAATAAAAGAACATCGGGTAAGACAGTGTTTAAAGATGCCTTAGCATCAGCAATGCAGGATGTTATTTCTACATCATAATTATCTCGCTCAAGTCTTCTCGCAACAGACTTTGCAAATAAGGTTTCGTCTTCAACGAGTAATATTTTCAACATAACATCATCTTCTGCACTCTATCTATGAGGCCAACATTAATTTAATTTCAACAGCAGTACCGCCATTAGGCCCCTCATGGTAGGTCAATGTTCCACCATGTTGCTTGATAATCTTTTGAGCAAAAGGAATGCCTAATCCACAGCTTAAACGCTTCACATCACCACTCTGAGGCTGTTCTGATAGCGGATCAAATGTCAGGCCCTTACCTTCATCAAAAATAGTTAGGGTTAGCACATCCATACCTTGCTCATATTGAAGCGTGATAACATCACCCGCCTTAGATGCTTCAAGAGCATTTTGTACTAAATTGAATAATGCCTGCTCAAATAAGTGACCATCTAACTGCACTGTGCTGGCAGAGTCATCCCACCCTAACCTTTTCAGAGTAATGCTTTTATCAACAAGTTGGAGTTCAATGAGTAACAGTGCATTATCAGCAACATTTATCAACGTTGTTTCTGATAAATGTGGCTTCATTGGGTGTAAATAACTTAATAGGGAGGTGACCCAACTCTCTAAACGATCAACTGCAACAATGATGTCTGACAAGGTATCTTTAGTATTTTCTGGTATATCATCATCTCTTGCAACTTGCGATGCAGCACGAATACCGGCCAGTGGATTACGAATATTATGAGCAACGAGAGGAACTAACTCACCCATTGCTGCTTGCTTCTTTGTTTCTACCAAACGATCACGACTACTCACTAAGTCAGAAGCCATCGCATTAATCGCTTCTGATAACTTCACTAACTCTATCACTCCCGCTAAGGGGATATTATGATCCAAATCCCCTTTACTGATTAGTTTTGCACCATCAATCACATCAGCCAAAGGGTGCACAACATTTCTCCTGACAAAGCGTCTCGCGACAAGCAGTAAGCTAATTGCAATTAATAGAGGAATTAACGCCAGCCATATTAACCTTTTAGACCAACGTGCACGAGACTCAGTCAACAGCTTCTGCTTGCTAGTTAATAGTTGCTCTAGCGTTGTAAAAGCAAGTTCCAATTGTGCAAATGTTTCTTGTTCTAAATCATGGTCAAGCAGTTGCTGCTGTTCCACACCTAGGATCTCTGCACGAAACAAAACCACTGTTTGCTCATAAAACTCGGTATATGCTGTCGATACCAGTTTAATCGCAATCAGCTCTTGCTCATCACTTGCCAAACTATTTAACGTTTCAAGCTCTTGAGTAATCGTACCAGTATAGGATTGATATTCATCTACAGCATCACTGTCATGTAAGAAAGACGCATCAAAGACTTCTTTCAACTGCCGGTATAACTCACCACGAACATTTTGTACTGTCGTGTTCATTGAGCCAATACGTAATGATTCAGCTGAATTTTGTTGCCAAAATACTGACCATATCCCCCCAGCAGAGACGGTGATCAGTACCAGCAGAATAAAACTCAATTCATGTAATAATAGTGCTGTTTGTAATGAATTAAATCGCTTAAGCATTTACGTTAACGTAATACACAATATTTTCTAATAACGACATCTAAAGCATAGACCCGTTATCACTATGATGGCGTGAAGCCTACTAAAGTAACTGACTCATCAATTAGAGCCTCGTCACCTTCTTGCCATTCATCACCATCCGGTACAATCGTACGGACTTGGTATATGCCACCAGGAATTTCTTCTGATAAGGTAAAGATATAATACTTATTGGCGTATAAAGGAAAATCAGCCTTTTTAGGATCATTGATATAAGGTCTAATCGTGTATTGCTCTCCAGCTACAAGCTTGCCATTATAATTAATTTCAATGTCTTGTTTATTTGCACCACGAGCTAACTGCCACTTCACCTTCTTTTGCAGATAATGCCAACGTTCTGGGCGGGCTGAATTAATTGTTTTTGCTAACTCTCGCACATCGAATTCTAGAAAGAATACAACAATACTATTACCTTTCTGGTTCTCCCTGTCTTGGTAAGGGCGATTATACTTTCCAGTAAAAAACTCGATATGTGTATCCTTACGGCCCGTATTTCGTAGGTTAGTTAACACTAGGTCAATCGTATCTTCACGAGGTCCATCAACGAAATGTTCTTTTTTATAAACATAGTTCAACGTACCTTCTTGTTTAATATTTTTCAGATGTGCATTATCAAATATAGTGTTATTAATCTCTGAAAAGCCACTGACAGCACTCGCTGTTTGACTAAACATTAATAGAACATATGATAAAACCAAATATAACCCTATTTTCTTCAAAATTACTTACCTCATAAATATAGAAATTTTAATCAAATTTCTAAATGTTAATGTTATTCTAATTATTCTTACTACTTATTTTGTGAAGTCTAACTATGACCCCATTCCCATCGTTAAAGGTCCCAACACTTCTTGTTTTTTTTATACTCATATTATCTGGATGTAATTCAAATGAATCAAGTCGAATCTACCAGAAAGTAAGTGACGACAATTTTGAAGATACATTACAAAACCTTGATATTGCGATCTCAGAGCATAATTACCGCATTATTCATCGCAGCAACATTGGTCAAGCGATACGAGACAGGGGAGATAAAGACTACCCTTTATCAACGGTCATTAGCTTTTGTAATATTACCTACGCCAAAGAGATGATGGAAATAAACTCTGACCTTATCAATGATATGCCTTGTATTGTTACTGTTCGAGAAGAAACTGAACATGTTATCGTTGGCACAAAATTAATGCG
This sequence comes from Methylophaga sp., assembly GCA_013139345.1. Taxonomy (GTDB): domain Bacteria; phylum Pseudomonadota; class Gammaproteobacteria; order Nitrosococcales; family Methylophagaceae. The sequence continues at coordinate 18,107 of WTAY01000014.1, forward strand.
GTTCAATACAGAAAATGAGGCTCAGAATAATTTTGCCATTCGGATAAATAATAATCTTAAGTCAATTATTGAGGCTACTGTAGAGTAGCCCCAATAGATCCAACTTTATTTCTCTAATCGTTCAGGACGTACTTCACTCAACGCGCCATCAGAACGCGCTTTTAGATACGCATATAGATCGCCAATGTGAGGGCGAATGTTAGGGTCATTATCCCATGTAGGCATTTTAAACCCTTTTGCAGCTTCTTCTGAGATCTGTTCCAGAAATGCTAATCGACGATCAGGATCATCTAAATTTACCTTAGCAAAATATTTACTCAATACTTTTTTCCTAAACTTCCTAGCACTCATACCCTCAAGGCTTTTAAGTAAGTTTGGAGCGAGATCTGTTCCTGTCGCATGTTTACCATGACAAACAAAACACGTTGAGTTAAATAAACGCCAGCCAACATAGGTTTTATCATCAACTTTATTACCATCTATAACAGTATAAACAGCACGTTTTTGCTTCGTCACTTGTTTAACATTTGCAAGTGACGGCATATTGTATTGTGCAACAACTGCTGCTATATCATCTTTACGCTTCTCTAAAATTTTATTAAGCAAATTCTTCCATGCTTTATCCTGATGCCTAACACCCATGCCAAAGCTAAAAATAAAATCTGAACCAAGCTCATTTAATGGTACAACCTTCATTGCAACATCAGACTGATTAGCATAAAAAGCAGCGATTGGCCCCCATGCAAATGCTACATCAACCTTCCCTGACGCTAACTCCTCAGAAATAATGCGACCACTATTAATGCGGGCATCACCCGTCATCATTTGATAGTACTCAACTTGATCGTCAACACCATCTTTAATCAATTGTTCTGTGGCAACTGCACGGTCAAATAAACCTATTCTTAGCTTTTTCCCTTGCTCTTTTAACTTGGCAATATCAGAGATTTCATTTATTTCATAGCCTTCTCCAGTTCGATATACCAATGCATCAATCGATTTAAAATAAGCGCTAGTCGGTGAGTACATTCCTCGTTCTGCAGGAATACTCATCGCTACATCACATAAAAACTTACCTGTTGTTTCATCAACCTTTTTTATTGTATTTCGACCAAAACCAATCCGTTGTGGAAACCAGTAATATTCAACTGGAATTCCTAATTCTTCACCAATAATGGCTGCGATCTTATTATCAAAGCCTTCCAGCTTATCATTCGAATAAGGCAAATTGTGAGCATCCGCACACACCTTTACAGAAGTCTGGCCAGGTAGTGGTTTAAACTCACCAGCAAAACTAGTATTAATCATCAGCCCTAATGCTAAAGCCGATAATACCCGAGATATTGTCATCTTTTGTTTCCTTATTCTTCTAATATAAAAGCTACAATCCTATGTAGCAAACTTAAAGGCATATCTATTAATAACACAACGTATTCGTTAATAGATATATCTTCACTCAATATAGTCAAAAAAAAAGCCCGACACAAGTGCCGAGCTTCTTTATTAAGGTTTATTTATTAAATAATATTAATAAATAAGGGTCTTATAGGCTAAATACGCTTAAAACACCACCTAAGTTAGTCCAGCTAGATAGAGCTTTGTAAGCACCTACCGCACCAAGACCATCAGTGTCGTTTTCTAAGCTAGGAATAGCCATACCGAT
>WTAY01000106.1 GCA_013139345.1 Methylophaga sp.
AAAGCGAGAGGATATAAAATTCAGCATTTCAAAACAATTGCCTATTTACTGACGGGTAAATTAGATTTTTCTAAAATAAATTCAAATTGCTTACCCACTTGATTTTCAAAAGAGCCAATAATGGCATTAATTACCGCTTCTCGCAAGGCGACAGAATCAATCAGTTTACGCTCTAACCGTTCTGCATCGGTAATTTTAGTGAAAGTTTTATTTTCAATTTTGAGCTTTTCCAATACCGCTTTGGTGGCTGTAACCAAACAGCAAAAACCATATTCTTCATTTTCTAACAGATCAACTCGGCTGGTGCCAGCATATTTAGCGACTTTAATGGAACAGCCATTATTATCGGCCAGTAAATAAGCGGCGTAATTGTATTCACCCTCTTTGGTCAACAGTTCTAAATTATGTGCAAAACGCTGATTCAATTTTAGTGGCGTTTCGTTGTAGTAAATTTTAAGCTGCTCAAAACTTAAATCCTGATAACGTGAAGCGATATTACCAATGGAATGCCGAAGTCGGCGAGCAAATAAATCCTCAATCATCCGCGAAGTCATTGGCTCGCTGGCACTGCCCACCCGAATAAAACAGCCTTTGGGTGACATGCCGCGTTTAGCCAGATAATAAGGTTTTTCTAAACCACTGGCCAAAGTAATTTTAATCACAGGCTTCTGGCTGTTATCAAACTCATTATCTACAATCACATCAAACAAGCCCATAACCGAAGGCATAATATTGTTTTTAAGCCTATCTTTTATAATCAGCTGCAAAGCATCTAAATCAGTCAAACCTATTGCCGCGCCCTGATCATCTACCCCAATATAAATCACCCCACCATCACGATAATTTAAAAAAGCGACTGCTTCTTTTTCTAAGCTATCTGTTAGCTGGCGTTTGAATTCTATACGGTGGGATTCTATGATCATTTGCCTATTCCTTTATTCGGCTTCTGCTGTGGTTTGCATACTGGGTGGGAATTGGATATTTAGGTTTTCTACTGATAGTTTTCCTGAGATTAGGCGGGGTAAGAGATTATCCCTAGTATTTATTAAATTCATATTTGCTTGTGCCAACAATTGAATTTGATTAAACAAAGGCTTTACAACATTATTGAATTCAATTCTTAAATCTTTGGGTGGAACAATTGCTTTAATTGCTGCAAATTTTCCCTTACTTAAATTAGTCATTGTAGCTCCTGTTGCTCCAAATGCTAATATCGTGCTTTTAAGCATTTTTAATGTAAAAAAAGCCCATTCTAAATCTGCCTCCCTTTTTAAGGATACTGAGTTTATTTGCTGATTAGTAGAACATTTTCTAGTCGTAATACTCACAACGCCTCCTGTACCTATACAGCTAACACAAATAGAATTTTGCATAATAATTTGTGAAAGTTGAGACATTAACCCTTCTTCTGTCAGTTTTTCATCTGTTTCATAAAGAAACATATTACCGTGCATATCAGGCGTTTTAATAAAGGGAATATCTCCACCATAATATTTAATATTTGCTGTTGATGGTGTTTTTCCTGTAACAACCTTACCTAGGCTATCAATACGACCTAACGCCCACCCCTTCGGAATCCCTTTTTCAAATTCAGCTGTTTGATAACCAGGAAAGCGGAAGCGGACAAACCATTCACGGTAGATTTCTTCTGCCATATTTTCCAATAAGGCAATACGGCGTTTATTGTTTTCGATTAGATCATCATAAGCCGATAGAATGGCTGCAATTTTCTTTTGAACTTGAATATCAGGCAAACTAATATGCATATTTCTTTGATCGGATAAATTGGCATAATCAGCCATATCCGTTGAACTCTTTATTTGATATGCTTGGTTTAAAAATTCAGGCCCTTGCAACCAATAATACAAGTATCTCGGATTAATAACCTTATTATTTTTCACTCTCCAATAACAAAGCTGAGGAGAGTAAACAAACATCCCCGTCTTTTTATCGACAAATGCTACTCTGCCAAAAGTCCCTTTCGTTGTGATTACACAGTCACCAATATTCGCAAGCTTATTTTTAGCTTTGTGAACATTTTTTTCACTTAATAAATCAGCCAACTCAAACTGAAACCCATTTTTAATATTCCCAGCTCTAGCAAATGGAAGTCCTGTTAAACTAAATTCACTATTTTTTGCACGATACCCATCCCCAATTTCTAAAACTCCTGTTTTTATTAAAGTAGCATTCTTATATATTTTCCAAGCAAGCTTTTTCATAAGGTAAACTATGAAATTAAGGAAAGTAAGTTATGAGAAATAACTTTATCAAGATCTTTTGACTCTTTATTCAGTAATAAAAATTTTTCATGCTGTTCATAAAGATCACGTAGAAACTCCTCTTCACTCTTACCATCCTCCTCAATCACCACTCCAACATAACGCCCAGGGTTTAAGGAATAATCCTGCTCTTTCACCTCTTCCTGACTGGCTAATTTACATAAACCCGTGACATCCTCATATTCTGCTTGAGGAAACCGCTCTTGCAACCAATGAATATGCAAATAAAAACTTTCAGAATGCTTTATTTCTTTATGCAACAGCTCTAAAGCTTCTTTTAACTTTTTAGTTTCACGATCCGTAGTACCGCGTTTACCTTTGGCTTTTTCAGCTTCGGTTTTGGCTTTCTCATGCTGGCGAACTATTTTATCTAGCTGTTTTAAACCTGTATGTAACGATTCAAAAAAAGGATCAAAGGTTTTACGTAAGCTATGTTGCTGTTTATTTCTTGAGCTAACACTGGCATAAGAAGCGCTTGCTTCGGCAATACTCCCCTGCATTTCTGGTTCCCACGCTCCTGCGTGGGAATCCATATCGGACTTTGTTGCTGATTCGGTCTGCATTCCCACGCTGGAGCGTGGGAACGAGGTATCCACAGAACTTTTCATTCCAGTTTTACCACGATAAACACGATAACTTTTTTGCAGTTTATCCAATCCTTGCCATTGTTTAACTAAATCAGCTACAGCAAGCTTGCCCTGTTGATCATCCAATACTTCTGTTAATTGTTCGCTCAGCGACTTAATATGTTGTTGATTGTCTATTAACTGCGCCATGCCTTTGGCAAAGTAGCTATCAATTAAACGAATAAATGCGCCACAGTTGCCTTTATGTAATTTACTGATAATGGCAATATTAGAAACTTGCTGTTGATTAAATTCACGATGGGCGCGGTCAATTTGGGTAAAGATATTACGCGCATCTATAAACAGTAATTTATCGTCTTGTTTATCTTTATCAAAAAACCATAAGGTCGCGGGTAATGTGACGGTATAGAACATATTTGATGGCAAGGTCAACATGCCATAAATCAAATTATTTTCGATTAAGGTTTTGCGAATATCCGCTTCACTATGCCGCGCATCAGAGGCTGAATTAGCCATTACCAATGCGGCACGACCTTTATCTTTTAAGGAAGTCGCAAATAGATTAATCCATAAATAGTTAGCATTAGGAACGGTTTCTTTACCTTCTTCATTTTTTTTAACTTTGGTCTTTTTACGCGGAACACCATAAGTATTAAATCGCGCATCGGCTTCTACAGTAGCAATTGGCACGTCATCCACATTAAAGGGTGGATTAGCCATTACAAAGTCAAATTTTCCAAAACCATTGTAGGGGTCTTCGGCATAACTATTGGCTTGTTTTACCTCGCCACGCAAACCATTAACCGCTAGGTTCATTTTTGCCAGTTTAACGGTATCTAAGGTTTTTTCCTGTCCGTAAACATAAAGCTGATCTTCTTCATATAATTCACCCAATGCTTTTAATTCATCTCGGTGCTGTTCAACAAAGTGTTGTGATTGCACAAACATACCGCCAGAGCCACAAGCAGGGTCGTAGACAGTGCCTTTATAGGGTTCAATTATCTCTACCATTAAGCGCACAACCGAAGTCGGGGTAAAAAACTGTCCTCCGCCCTGCCCTTCTGCCAAGGCAAAGTTACCTAAAAAGTATTCGTAAATTTTGCCTAAAATATCACCACTGGCATCGCGTGGAATATTAGAAAAGGTTTTTAATAATTGTGCAGGAATGGTTTTATCTGTACGGGTAAGAGGTACATATTCATCTTTGGGCAAAATGCCTTCTAATTCTTTTTTATACTTCTCAATATCTAACATCGCTTCTTTAATCTTTTTAGCGACATCTTCTTTTTCTGGCAGGTTTAATAAATAACTGTATCGCGCATGAGGCGGCAGATAAAAACCACATTTCTCAATAGCTATTTCATCTATGGATTTTTCTCGGCGAGTGCCTGTGAGTTTGGCAAATTCTGCATTAATCGCCTGCTCTGCCCGTGCGTAGTTATTATCAGCAAATTTTAAAAAAATCAGCCCTAATACGGGGGTGGCATATTCGGTGGATTTTAAGTCTGTGTTGGCTCTAAGGTTATCAGCTGCTGACCACAGATCCTTTTCTAGTTGCTTGAGTTGTTCTGTGTTCATCTATCTTATCTTGAATGCTTTTAGATAATTGTAGGAGGGGCCTATTGGCCGCGACTGTTCTTGATCTTGAGTTGATCCGGTCGCGGCCAATAGGCCCCTCCTACCTTTTTTTGCTAGCTTTGCTTTTGGCTATCTAGGTAATCTTCATAGGTTCCACGGAAATCTACGATACCTGTTGGGGTCATTTCTATCACTCGTGTGGCTAACGATGATACAAATTCTCTATCATGACTGACAAAAATCAAGGTGCCATCGTAATTTTCTAAGGCTAAATTTAATGATTCAATTGATTCCATATCTAAATGGTTTGTTGGCTCATCTAATAGCATGATATTTGCACGTTGTAACATCAGCTTGCCAAAAATCATCCGACCTTTCTCTCCTCCAGATAGCACCCCGACTTTTTTCTCAAGATCATCTTGAGAGAATAATAAGCGCCCTAAAGTACCGCGAATAGCTTGGTCGTCATCCTTTGGTTTACGCCATTGATCCATCCAGGGAATTAATGACTCATTCCCTTCAAATTCAGGCGCATGATCTTGTGCGCAATAACTAATATCTGCATTTTCTGACCATTTAACAAAACCTGCTGATGGCAGCACTTCACCCATCAAACATTTTAATAGGGTTGTTTTACCAATACCGTTCGGACCGATAATGGCGACACGCTCCCCTACCTCTACCATTAAATTTAATTCTTTAAACAGTTCAGTCTCGTAACTTTTACCCAAACCGTCAACTTCTAGGGCTAAACGATGCAGTTTTTTATCTTGTTCAAAACGGATAAAAGGATTTTGACGGCTTGAAGGTTTTATCTCATCTAAACTAATTTTATCTAGCCTTTTAGCTCTTGATGTTGCCTGTTTTGATTTTGAGGCATTGGCTGAAAATCGACTCACAAAGGCTTTAAGCTCTGAAATTTGCGCCTTCTTTTTAGCATTTTCTGACTGCATACTTTCAATAACTTGCGTTGCAGCTGTCATATAATCATCATACGAACCTGGGTAAACACGAATCTCACCATAATCTAAATCAGCCATATGGCTACAAACACTATTTAAAAAGTGTCTATCATGCGAAATAATAACCATGGTGCAATTACGCTCATTTAACACGCCTTCTAACCAGCGAATCGCGTTAATATCCAAGTTGTTTGTTGGCTCATCAAGTAACATGACATCGGGCTCTGAAAACAAGGCCTGCGCTAACAATACCCGTAATTTCCAACCTGGTGCCACTTCACTCATTAGGCCATAATGTTGTTCTACATCAATCCCCACACCAGCTAATAACTCACCTGCACGGGCTTCTGCGGTATAACCATCCATTTCTGCAAATTCAGATTCCAGCTCTGCTGCACGCATACCATCTTCTTCTGTCATCTCCGGATTGGCATAAATAGCATCACGTTCTGCCT
>WTAY01000226.1 GCA_013139345.1 Methylophaga sp.
CTATTATAGCTGACGAATCCACAAACCATTTTGTTGTCGACAGGCTGTAGATGTCATTCCGATTTCTTTAACCTTTGTGATTAATGTTGCTTTATATTGTCGACAGAAATTACCCGTTTCTTGTTCAAAGGTTTTAATCGGTAAAATAACTAATTCGCCATCGACACTCTGCCATTGTGATGGCTGGTTGGTGTAACTATCTTCTAATGCTTTTTGAGCACGTGATTCATCATCAAGACTAAATGATTGTTTACTCTCAGCAGATAGGCCAGACAATAATTGTTGAGGTTGCATAGGTGTTTCTTTAGCCACCGTTACTTCTGGTGCAGCAGCTGGTGTACTATCAGCACTGTCGTTAAATAAGTCACCAAATTTAACTGTTTGGCACGCAGTCAAGCTCACTAAAAAAAGACTTACTAAAATGATTCTGCTTGTTAACATTTGATATCCTTAAATTTATCTTTCTTTGTCAAAATTACAGCTGTAGTAGTTCTATACACTCACAGTAACAAAATAATGACGCTATATACCTGTAATTATTCAAAATTCTGTTCTATAGCTAAAAAACTTACCACAGAGACACAGAGAACACTGAGCTTTATTAATTCAAGCTGTGAGTTTTTCGCCTCGTCATCCCAGCATGCTTTTAGCTGGGATCTGCCAACACAATAGATTCTCGATAAAAACACTCGAGAATGACGGAAGTTGTAATAGCAACATATCCAAATGGCTTGGCTATATTACATGAATAGAACTGCTATTATTCGATTTATGAGCTTCTCTAATTATTAATTTAAAACATACCTAACTGAAGCTGTGCAGCTTCGCTCATCAGGTCTTTTGTCCAAGGTGGATCCCAGACTAATTCAACATGCACTTCATTGACGTTAGGGACTGTCGCCACTTTCGCCTCTATATCTCCGGGAAATGATTGGGCAACGGGACATCCTGGTGCAGTTAAAGTCATATTAATATCAACTCTAAAGTTCTCATCAATCTTAATATCGTAAATTAAGCCCAATTCATAAATATTAACGGGGATTTCAGGATCGTAGATGGTTTCTAACATCTCAATCACATCACCTTTCAGCTCTTCAGGGCTAATATCAAAATAGTGTTCGCTCATAATTTAATCCTTAGCCTACTCTGTTGTTACTGAAACATCATGGTCATTATCCATTGCGGTATGCATGGTGTGCCATGATAATGTTGCACATTTAACTCGAGCAGGAAATTCTTTAACACCACTCAAGACCTCTAGTTTTCCTAAGGCCGTTGCATCAAACTCATCGCCTGTCATTTGCTTATGAACTTGTTGATATATATGTTCTGCTTCGGCAATTGTTTTACCTTTTAATGCTTCCGTCATCAATGATGCCGATGCAACTGAAATCGCACAGCCACTGCCTTGAAAGCTCACATCCTCAATCACATCATCCGTTAACTTTACATAGACCACTAATGCATCACCACATAATGGGTTATTACCGTGAGCAAAGTGATTTGCATCATCCATTTCGTGAAAGTTACGTGGTTTTTTATTGTGATCCATAATCACTTGTTGATAGAGATCTCTTAAATCGGCTGAACTCATAAATTAAAGTCTCCACTATTATCCATTAATGTAATTTTACAAAAGCCTGTCATCCCCGTGAAAACGGGGATCCAACGATAGTAATTATTTTTACAGCCCATGGTTCCCCGCGTTCGCGAGGATGACGAGAAATTTCTCTCTTGGTTTATTAGAATCACTTAAATAATTCCTGTACTTTTTTGATACCTAGAACTAAGGCATCAACTTCTTCCATCGTATTATAAAAGGCAAATGACGCACGTGCTGTTGCTGGAATTCCAAAGAATTGCATCACTGGTTGAGCACAATGATGACCTGTTCGAATTGCCACACCTTGTTGATCGAAAATAGTGCCTACATCATGTGGATGCACTCCTTCAATCATAAAGGACAATACACTAGCTTTCTCTTTTGCTGTACCTATGATTCTTACACCATCCATTGCACTGATCTTTGCAGTCGCGGCAACTAATAAATCATGTTCATGCTTGGCAAGGTTAGAAATACCTAAACCTTGCATATAATCAATCGCAGCACCAAGCCCTATTGCACCTGCAATATGGGGCGTTCCGGCTTCAAATTTATATGGCAACTCATTGTATTGAGTATGCTCAAAACTGACTGATAAAATCATGTCACCACCACCTTGCCAAGGCGGCATTTCTTCAAGTAAATCCTGCTTACCATACAGTGCACCGATACCTGTTGGTGCAAACATTTTATGGCCAGAAAACACATAAAAATCACAGTCTAAATCTTGTAAATCAACTGTCATATGAGGCACGGCTTGTGCACCATCAATCAATACCGGAATATCTTTGACATGTGCTTTTGCAATCATCTCTTTTATAGGGTTAACAGTCCCTAACGCATTAGACACATGGCCAACAGCTAGAATTTTTGTCTTATCTGTAAGTAGTTCATCAAATGTCGATAAGTCCAACTCACCTTCTAGGGTCATTGGAATAACCTTTAAGGTAGCGCCCGCTTGTTCACAAAGCATTTGCCACGGAACGATGTTGGCATGATGTTCCATATGGCTAATTAAGATTTCATCGCCAGCATTCAATTGTGGGCGAACAAAACTTTGGGCAATCAGGTTAATGGCTTCTGTTGCACCACGAACAAAGACAATTTCTTTATCAGACTTTGCATTGAGGAAATTGCGTACTTTTTCACGAGAAGCTTCATACGCATCGGTCGCACGCTGACTTAAACGGTGCACACCACGGTGAACATTGGCATTATCTTTTCGATAGTAATCTGCAATAGCATCAATCACTTGTACTGGCTTTTGGCTGCTTGCAGCATTATCAAGGTAAACCAAAGGCTGTCCATTCACTTCTTGATGAAGGATTGGAAAGTCTTTTCTAATTGCTTGAATGTCTAACATGCTTATACACCACCTTGTGGTAAGCGTTGCTCAATTACGGCTGATAATGCTTGGCGAATCTCTTCAGATGGAATACGGTTTAAAACATCTACTGCAAAAGCATAGGTCAACAAGCTACGTGCAGCAACTTCATCTAAGCCTCTCGCTCGTAAGAAAAACAAATGATCTTCGTTGATCTGACCAACAGTACTGCCGTGAGCACATTTAACATCATCAGCATAGATTTCCATTTCTGGCTTGGTATCAATTTCACAACCACGAGAAATAAGTAAGTTTTGGTTTTGCTGATTTGCATCGGTCTTTTGAGCATCTTTGTGAACAATCACTTTACCGTTAAATACGGCATGGCTATTGTCATCTAAAACGCCTTTATAAAGTTCTTCACTCGTTGTATTAGGTACGGTGTGATCAATACGCGTGTGATTATCAATATGCTGTTCATTATTAACTAAGTACAAACCATCCATAACAACATGTGATTGTTGCCCGAGCAATTGGCTATGAACATCATTACGGGCTAGCTTTGCACCTAAAGAAATATTATTGGTTTTCCACTGACTTTTAGAGCCTTGTTTAGCAGCTAAGGTCGCGATATGAAATGCATTAGTTGATTCTTGTTGAAGCTTATATTGGTTTAACTCGGCATTTGTTGCCAATACAGCTTCAGTCACCACATTGGTAAGTGATACTTCATCCGTTAAGCCAACATAATGTTCTATCACTGTTGCTTGACTATTATCAGCCATGACAATCACATTACGTAAATGTGTGGCTAGCTGAGCTGTTGTGCCCGTGTTAATAACAAGTACTTCAATCG
>WTAY01000113.1 GCA_013139345.1 Methylophaga sp.
TATGGGGGATGCAGGTATTGTCTATTGTTTGTCACGAAAAAAAGTTGAATCAACCGCTGAGTGGCTGGCCGAAAAAGGGATTAAAGCACTGCCTTATCATGCTCGTTTACCTAATGATGTTAAACAACAAAATCAGCATCGCTTTTTAATGGAAGAAGGTATTGTGATTGTGGCAACGATTGCTTTTGGTATGGGGATTGATAAGCCCAATGTAAGGTTTGTGGGGCATTTGGATTTGCCGAAAAGTATTGAAGGCTATTATCAGGAAACAGGTCGGGCAGGGCGAGATGGTCAGCCCGCTAATGCCTGGATGGCCTATGGTTTACAAGATGTAATCACCTTACGACAAATGTTAGCGACATCCAATGCGGATGAAGTGCATAAGCGGGTGGAGTTTCATAAGTTAGACGCCATGCTTGCTTTGTGTGAGCTGGTGAGTTGTAGGCGGCAGGCTTTGCTGGCTTATTTTGGGGATGAATTAAAACAGGGTTGTGGGAATTGTGATACCTGTCTTGAACCCGTGGAAACCTGGGATGGAACCACGGCAGCGCAGAAAGCTTTATCTTGTATCTATCGAACAGAACAACGGTTTGGAGTGACGTATTTAATGGACGTATTGCTAGGTAAAGAGAACGAGAGAATAAAAGGTTTTGGACACGATAAACAATCTACCTTTGGTATTGGTAAGGATTTAGATGAAAAACAATGGCGTTCAGTTTTTAGACAGCTGGTCGCAAAAGGCTATGTAGAGGTTGATTTTGAAGGTTATGGCGCGTTTAAATTAACAGAAAAGTGTCGCTCTATTTTGCGAGGTGAACAAACCTTAATGTTACGTAAAGATATTGCACCAGTAAAAGGCAAGCGAAATAAAGCACAGAAACGAGCGGCGGCTCAGGGTAAAAATAGTTTGTTATGGGAGGCTTTACGAGCAAAACGCCGAGAACTTGCGGATGATCAGGATGTTCCACCTTTTGTGATTTTTCATGATGCGACCTTGATGGCTATGATAGAGGAAAAGCCTGTAGACCTAAAACAAATGAGTTATATTTCTGGGGTAGGAGAGAAAAAACTGGAGTTATATGGTGATAAGTTTTTAGAGGTGTTACATCAGTTTTCCAATATGGATTTACCTGATACCGTTGCGGAGTCGCTTGAATTATTTAGGCTGGGTTATACAGTAGATCAAGTGGCAGAAAAAAGGGAGCTAAAAGTCGAGACGGTTTATACACATTTATCCCAGGCATTAGAAGATGGCACTGTGTCATTAACAGATGTTATAGATTTAGATGAAAATGAAATTCTGCAAATAGAGGATGCGATTATTAATTTACCCGAAGAGCAGAAAAATGCACTTAAACCTTTATTCGAACTGTTTGATGAAGCCTATAGTTATAGTGTGTTGCGCTGTGTAAGAGCGAATTTTCAGCATAAAACTGAGTAAGGAAGCTCTGATCAGGTCCAATTGTTTTTAGCTTGCTAAAGCTACCGCTATTTTCCACCAAGATCGGTGCAATAGAAAAACTATTACCCCTCACTTCGTGAAAAATAGCGACAGTTTTTTTCTGCGCTAAATCCTAATTAACTTAATCATAGATTCATTGCTATTAGCTTATTACTAAGCCCAGGCGTTCTTATGGAATTCTAAATGTGAATTAATAAAGGTGGAGATGAAATAATAACTATGATCATATCCCTCTCTAAAATTAACACTCAATGCTTGGTTTTTCTCAGAACAGCAGGCTGAAAAATTATCAGTTAGCAATTCTTTTTCTAAGAACTCATCTGCTTGCCCCTGATCAATTAAAATTGAGTGAGGGTGTTTATGATCAGATTTTATAAGTTCACAAGCATCATATTGAGCATATTCTGATTTATCACTCAAATAGCCAGCAAACGCCTTTTGTCCCCAAGGGCAGTTTATTGGATTAACAATAGGTGAAAAGGCAGAAATGGAAGCAAATTGCGTAGGTAATGTTAAACCTAGAACAAGTGCACCATGCCCCCCCATAGAATGACCAGAGATAGATATTTTAGTTTTATCTATCTTAAAGTTATCCGTTAAGACCTCAATGATTTCTTTAGAAATATAATCAAACATTTTGTAATGTTGATCATAACCTTCAGTGCTTGCATTAAGATAAAAACCAGCCGCAGAACCAAAATCCCATGACGCATGTTCTTCAGGAAGCTCCAGTCCTCTAGGTGAAGTATCCGGACAAATAACCATCATGTTATTTTCAGATAAATACTGTTGAGCACTCGCCTTGGTAATGAAATTCTCTTCATTACAAGTTAATCCAGACAACCAAATCAAACAACCATCAGGGTTATTACCTGGAGGCGTGTAAACTGAGAAATTCATCTTAGTTTTAGTGATCTCTGAGTCATGCTGATAAAAAGCAGTTTCTCCACCAAATGATTTATTGGCTTTTAATTTTTCTATATTCATGAAACTTCCTTATTTATCAAAAATAATGACTGAACGAATCGCTTTGCCATCATGCATATAATCAAAAGCTGTATTGATTTCTTCTAAAGGCATAGTGAATGTGACGAAGTCATCAAGATTAATCTCACCTGACATATATTTATCAACGTAACCAGGTAGTTCAGTTCTGCCTTTAACACCACCGAATGCAGAGCCTTTCCAGACTCTTCCTGTCACTAGCTGAAAGGGACGAGTAGAAATTTCTTTTCCTGCGCCAGCAACACCAATGATGATTGATTCACCCCAGCCTTTATGACAGCACTCTAAAGCAGAACGCATTAGGTCAACATTACCGACACACTCAAATGAGTAATCGACACCGCCATCCGTTAATTCAACGATAACTTCTTGTATGGGCTTGTCATAGTTTTTTGGATTGACACATTCAGTCGCACCAAACTTCTTAGCCATTTCAAATTTATCTTCATTGATATCAATAGCGATAATTCTTTTAGCTTTAGCCATTTTTGCACCTTGAAGTGCCGCTAAACCAATACCACCTAATCCAAAAATAGCAACGGTTGAACCTTCTTCTACTTTAGCTGTATTAAGTACTGCACCGATTCCTGTCGTGACACCACAACCTAATAAACAAACTTTATCAAGTGGTGCTTCTGGATTCACTTTAGCTAAAGAAATTTCTGCGATTACTGTGTATTCAGCAAAAGTAGAGGTTCCCATGTAATGAAAAATAGGTTGGCCGTCTTTAGAAAAACGTGAAGTTCCATCAGGCATTAAGCCTTTACCTTGGGTTTCTCTTACTCTTTGGCAAAGGTTGGTTTTTCCTGAAGTACAGTATGAACATTCGCCACACTCAGGAATGTATAAAGGAATAACGTGATCACCTTTTTTTAAGCTAGTGACACCTTCGCCCACTTCTTCAACAATACCACCACCTTCATGGCCTAAAACAACAGGGAATATACCTTCAGGATCATCACCAGATAGAGTAAATGCATCCGTGTGGCAAACACCAGAGGCAATAACTTTAATTAATACCTCACCTTTTTTTGGACCTTCTAAATCGATTTCTTCAATTTTTAAGGGTTGATTAGGGCCCCAAGCAACGGCTGCTTTAATTTTCATGGAATTTCTCCTATTGATATTCTGGATATGATTAATGGCTA
>WTAY01000103.1 GCA_013139345.1 Methylophaga sp.
TATGGGGGATGCAGGTATTGTCTATTGTTTGTCACGAAAAAAAGTTGAATCAACCGCTGAGTGGCTGGCCGAAAAAGGGATTAAAGCACTGCCTTATCATGCTCGTTTACCTAATGATGTTAAACAAAGAAATCAGCATCGGTTCTTAATGGAAGAAGGTATCGTCATTGTGGCAACGATTGCTTTTGGTATGGGGATTGATAAGCCCAATGTAAGGTTTGTGGGTCATTTGGATTTACCAAAAAGTATTGAAGGCTATTATCAGGAAACGGGCCGGGCAGGGCGAGATGGTCAGCCCGCTAATGCCTGGATGGCCTATGGTTTACAAGATGTAATCACCTTACGACAAATGTTAGCGACATCCAATGCTGATGAAGTGCATAAGCGGGTGGAGTTTCATAAGTTAGACGCCATGCTTGCTTTGTGTGAGCTGGTGAGTTGTAGACGACAGGCTTTGCTGGCTTATTTTGGGGATGAATTAAAACAGGGTTGTGGAAATTGTGATACTTGTCTTGAACCAGTAGAAACCTGGGATGGAACCATTGCAGCGCAGCAAGCTTTATCTTGCATCTATCGTACGGAACAACGGTTTGGGGTAACGTATTTAATAGATGTTTTATTAGGTAAAGAGAACGATAGAATAAAAAGTTTTGGGCATGATAAGCAGTCTACTTTTGGTATTGGTAAAGAGTTAGATGAAAAGCAATGGCGATCAGTGTTTAGACAGTTAGTTGCAAAAGGCTATGTGGAAGTTGATTTTGAAGGTTATGGTGCATTTAAATTAACAGAAAAATGTCGCCCCATTTTACGTAGTGAACAAACTTTAATGCTACGTAAAGATATTGCACCAGTAAAAGGCAAGCGAAATAAAGCACAGAAACGAGCGGCGGCTCAGGGTAAAGATAGTTTGTTATGGGAGGCTTTGCGAGCAAAACGCCGAGAACTGGCGGATGATCAGGATGTTCCACCTTTTGTGATTTTTCATGATGCGACCTTGATGGCAATGATAGAGGAAAAGCCTGTAGACCTAAAACAAATGAGTTATATTTCTGGGATAGGGGAGAAAAAACTGGAGTTATATGGTGATAAATTTTTAGAAGTGTTGCATCAGTTTTCCAATATGGATTTACCTGATACCGTTGCGGAGTCGCTTGAATTATTCAGGCTGGGTTATACGGTAGAGCAAGTGGCAGAAAAAAGGGAGCTAAAAGTGGAGACGGTTTATACACATTTATCTCAGGCATTAGAAGATGGCAGTGTGTTATTGGCAGATGTCATAGATTTAGATGAAAATGAAATTTTGCAAATAGAGGATGCGATCATTAATTTACCTGAAGAGCAGAAAAATGCACTTAAACCTTTGTTTGAACTGTTTGATGAAGCTTATAGTTATAGTGTATTGCGCTGTGTAAGAGCGAATTTTCAGCATAAAACTGAATAGAATTAAATGGTTTTTAGTTAGTGGACGGTCACTATTTGGTCGACAATATCTTGTACATTATGGATAGTGGTAAAATCTAATTGACAGCCATTAAACATATCCACTACTGATTCAGAGAGATCTTGTTGAGTAGATGTCGTCATATGAAAATCTTTTTCTAAGTCATTATTGGGTTCTATATCCATAGCGTCAATATCGAAAGTATCAGCAATAACAAAATACACAGACATAGCCATCATGTTTTTCATTGAGTCTATTTCGTTGTTTCCCATTTTTCCACACATGATCAATTCCCATTTTTTTGCTTTAGGTCTATTGAAACAAATGTCAGGTTTTTGATTTTTGATCTAGTTAACGTTTTTAATATAGGTTTTTTGAACTGGTTGGCAGTTTTTGCTTTTTGTTAGTTTTATCAAATAAGCAGATTGATAATGAAGAAAATAAATAATGTGAGTTGATCTTGATTAAATACAATGAACTAGAATTATCCATTGTATTTTTTGTACCAAGACGTAAGGAAGCTCTGATCAAGTCCAATTATTTTTAGCTTGCTAAAACTGCCGCCATTTTCCACCAAGATCGGCGCAATAGAATAACTATTACCCCTCACTTCCTGAAAAATAGCGACAGTTTTTTCTGCGCTAAATTATAACCAACTTAATCAGAGATTCCTTAAGTAAAACAATTTAGAATTTAACGATAAACTCTAAGCTGTTTCATTGCTATTAACTTATTGCTAAGCCCAGGCGTTCTTATGAAATTCTAAATGTGAATTGATAAAGCTGGAGATGAAATAATAACTATGGTCATATCCCTCTCTAAAATTAACACTCAGTGCTTGGTTATTCTCAGAACAGCAGGCTGAAAAGTTATCAGTTAGCAATTCTTTTTCTAAGAACTCATCTGCTTTACCCTGATCAATTAAAATTGAGTGAGGGTGTTTATGCTTAGATTTTATTAGCTCACAAGCATCATATTGAGCATACTCGGATTTATCACTCAAATAGCCAGCAAACGCCTTTTGTCCCCAAGGGCAGTTTATTGGATTAACAATAGGCGAAAATGCAGAAATTGATGCAAATTGTGTAGGTAAAGTTAAGCCTAGAACAAGCGCTCCATGCCCTCCCATAGAGTGACCTGAAATAGATATTTTAGTTTTATCTATTTTAAAGTTACCCGTTAGGACCTCAATGATTTCTTTAGAAATATAATCAAACATTTTGTAATGTTGATCATAACCTTCTGTTGTTGCATTAAGATAAAAACCCGCCGCAGAACCAAAATCCCATGACTCATGTTCATTAGGAAGTTCTAGCCCTCTAGGTGATGTGTCTGGACAAATAACCATCATGTTATTTTCAGATAAATACTTTTGAGCACTCGCTTTGGTAATGAAATTTTCTTCATTACAGGTTAATCCAGATAACCAAATCAAACAACCGTCAGGATTATTACCCGGTGGTGTGTAAACTGAGAAATTCATCTTAGTTTTAGTGATTTCTGAGTCATGCTGATAAAAAGCAGTTTCTCCACCAAATGATTTATTGGCTTTTAATTTTTCTATATTCATGAAATTTCCTTATTTATCAAAAATAATGACTGAACGAATCGCTTTGCCGTCATGCATATAATCAAAAGCAGTATTGATTTCTTCTAAAGGCATAGTGAATGTAACAAAGTCATCAAGATTAATCTCACCTGACATATATTTATCAACATAACCAGGTAGTTCTGTTCTGCCTTTAACACCACCGAATGCAGAGCCTTTCCAGACTCTTCCAGTCACTAGTTGAAAGGGGCGAGTAGAAATTTCTTTTCCTGCACCCGCAACACCAATAATGATTGATTCTCCCCAACCTTTATGACAACACTCTAAAGCAGAACGCATTAGGTCAACATTACCCACACACTCAAACGAGTAATCTACGCCACCATCTGTTAATTCAACAATAACTTCTTGTATTGGGCGGTCATAGTTTTTTGGATTGATACATTCAGTCGCACCAAATTTCTTAGCCATTTCAAATTTATCTTCATTGATATCAATAGCGATAATTCTTTTGGCTTTAGCCATTTTTGCACCTTGAAGTGCAGCTAAACCAATGCCGCCGAGTCCAAAAATAGCAACGGTTGAACCTTCTTCGACTTTAGCCGTATTTAGTACTGCGCCTATACCCGTTGTTACACCGCAACCTAATAGACACACTTTATCGAGAGGAGCTTCTGGATTTACTTTAGCCAAAGAAATCTCTGCGATCACTGTATATTCAGCAAAGGTAGAGGTTCCCATGTAATGAAAAATAGGCTGTCCATCTTTAGAAAAACGTGAAGTTCCATCGGGCATCAGTCCTTTACCTTGAGTTTCTCTTACTCTTTGGCAAAGGTTGGTTTTTCCTGAAGTACAGTATGAACATTCGCCACATTCAGGAATGTATAACGGAATAACGTGATCGCCTTTTTTTAAACTGGTAACGCCTTCGCCCACTTCTTCAACAATACCGCCACCTTCATGGCCTAAAACAACAGGGAATATACCTTCAGGATCATCACCAGATAGAGTGAATGCATCCGTGTGACAAACACCAGAAGCAATGACTTTAATTAATACTTCACCTTTTTTTGGACCTTCTAAATCGATTTCTTCAATTTTTAAGGGTTGATTAGGGCCCCAAGCAACGGCTGCTTTAATTTTCATGGAATTTCTCCTATTGATATTCTGGATATGATTAATGGCTA
>WTAY01000151.1 GCA_013139345.1 Methylophaga sp.
GCTTATGCGGCATAAATTCTCAGGCCGATACCCACTTTAGCCTCGCCTATAATCTAAATCAACATATAGACCCAAATAAAATTATTGATTTACAACAACATTATTCACCCGCCTATAATGTTGAGGCAGTCCGCTATCGTCAGGAAATTTTAGAGACAAATGGTGAAAATAACACCTATCATACAGGTGCCTACCTATTTGAAGGATTACACGAAGGCGCTATCACCTCTGCGATTGCCGTTTCAGACTTATTGGGCGGATTACGCTTATAAATATTTTTTTGCCAGTCACCCATCAATTTTATCCAAAATAATTTTTTCTGATACAGTCATAGGATGTGCAGAGGAACGAAGCGCATCTTTCGATTTAGCACAAAACGATAACAGTAGGAGGGGCCTATTGGCCGCGACTGCTCTTGATCTTGATCTGGTTCTGGTCGCGGCCAATAGGCCCCTCCTACATTTGATATATTTCCCCAATGACATTGCCCCCCACTTTTTGGCAAACATGACTAATGTACAGATTGTGTGAAAAGTATCACGCTTATTTTTATCTGTTTTTGAAATAATGCTAATCAAGGTTGTTGTTCAAGTATCTTTTCCCCTACAAAGTGTACTGACAACCTGTTAATAAGGTTGTACTTTCGGGTACAACCTTTTTTTCGTATAGAAATAACTCTTTTTCATCTAAAATAGATTTTATTTCATACTAATCAAATCATTTCAGTGCTTAATTTAATCTGGGTTTTATTCTTCTTTTCTGCATTTATTACCGCCTTGTTTAAACTGGTCTTCCTAGGAGACCAACAGGTATTTGCACAAATAATGGCAGCCATGTTTAGCCTGTCTAAAACAGCTTTTGAGATTTCTTTGGGGCTTACAGGTGTCCTGGCATTATGGCTTGGTATTATGAAAATTGGTGAACGTAGTGGCTTTATGCAATTATTAACACAAGCTCTCACCCCTCTTTTTAGTCGATTAATGCCTGATGTTCCTGCAAACCACCCTGCGCTTGCAGCCATCGTGATGAACATCTCTGCCAATGCTTTAGGTCTGGACAATGCAGCAACCCCCTTAGGTATAAAAGCCATGAAGGAATTGCAAACATTAAACCCGACACCTGATACAGCTAGTAATGCACAAATTTTATTCCTAGTGATTAACACCTCTGCTGTTACCCTATTTCCTATCACAATTTTCACCTATCGAGCACAACTGGGGGCAGCAAACCCAACCGATGTCTTTATCCCAATTTTAATTGCAACCTATATGTCGACAATGATCGGGTTACTTGCGGTTGCTTCAGTACAAAAAATCAATTTATTAGATAAAGTTATCTTCTCTTATCTGGCTGGGTTCACCTTGTTTGTAGCAGGTATTCTGTCTTACTTTGCTCAATTAAGTCAGGAACAGATGTTAATCCAGTCAGCTCTAATTAGTAATGTTATCTTGTTTTCCTTAGTCATTGCCTTTATCAGTGGCGCAGTTTATCAACGCATTAATGCGTATGATGCCTTTATAGAGGGTGCAAAAGAGGGGTTTCAAACTGCCATCACCATTATTCCTTACCTGGTCGCCATGCTTGTTGCAATAGGTGTTTTTAGAGCCAGTGGTGCTTTAGAGTTAATTATTGATCTTATACGATATGCTGTACACCTATTCGGATTTGATACTCGCTTTATAGATGCCTTACCCACAGCCCTTATGAAACCTTTTACTGGTAGTGGCGCAAGGGCAATGATGGTCGATACCATGCAACTGCATGGTGCAGATTCCTTTGCAGGACGGTTATCATCTATTGTACAAGGCAGTACAGAAACTACTTTTTATGTACTTGCCGTTTATTTTGGCTCTGTAGGCATCAAAAACATTCGCCATGCAGCTGCTTGTGGGATAATTGCTGATTTTGCGGGCATTGTGGCCGCAATTTTTATTGCATATTGGTTTTTCGGTTAATGTTGGTATATCTCAAAACACTGGGTTGTCGTCTTAATGAGGCAGAATTAGAAACATGGGCGCAGGCTTTTCAGAAAGCAGGGCATCAAATCACACGTGAAGTGAAAGATGCAGATGTCATTATTATCAATTCCTGTGCGGTAACAGCCGATGCTTCTCGCAAATCACGCCAACTAATTCGTCGCGTACATAGAGACAATCCAACCGCAAAGTTAGTTATTAGTGGTTGCTATGTCACCTTAAATGAAGATGAAGCAGCTCAATTATTAGGCGTTGATTTGGTTGTTAGTAATAAAGACAAAAATCAATTAGTTGAACAAACTCTGGCTGCTCTTAATTTAGAAACCATGCCAGCTATGTCAACAGAGCCCGGTGAAACATCTTTATTTAGCCGCGGCAGACAACGTGCTTTTATTAAAGTACAGGATGGTTGTCGTTATCGTTGTACTTTTTGTATTGTCACCGTTGCCAGGGGTGAGGAAGTCAGTCGCCCTGTTCAAACCATCATTGATGAAATTAACTCATTACATCAACAAGGCATTAATGAATTTATACTGACCGGTGTTCACCTTGGGGGTTACGGCAGTGATATTAAAAGCAACCTAACTGACTTAATCAAAGAAATCCTAGAAAAAACTGATATTCCTCGCCTAAGATTAGGTTCTTTAGAGCCATGGGAATTACCCGAAGGTTTTTTCAATCTATTTGAAAACACACGTTTAATGCCCCATTTACACCTTCCGCTACAAAGTGGCTCTGATACCGTGCTGCGTAGAATGGCAAGGCGCTGTAAAACAGAAGAGTTTGCCGCCATGGTTAAGCAAGCTCGCCAACAAGTCAAAAACTTTAATATTACTACCGATATTATTGTTGGTTTTCCTGGTGAAACAGAACAAGAATGGCAAAATAGCTTTAATTTCATAAAACAAACTGGTTTTGGACATATCCATATTTTTACCTATTCCAGTAGAGAAGGCACTAAAGCAGCCACCCTACCCGACCAGCTGACTAACGAAATAAAAAAGCAACGCAGCAAGCAATTACATAAATTAGCTGAAACCATGAAACAGCAATTTTCAGAAGAAAACTTGAACCAAGACTTTCCTGTACTCTGGGAAGGCCATAAACAAGAAATAGAAGGTAATCAGCATT
>WTAY01000009.1 GCA_013139345.1 Methylophaga sp.
AATGGCTCTTTTCTTAGTACGTTTATCACCTAGATCTAAATCTCGGAATTCCATTTCTGCCCAACTCATAATTACTCAAATAATCGTATTTTACAGCCTTAGTTCAGACTTGTGTGTAAGGAGATGCCTCTTCCCTCAGAATATTATCTGCATAAATAACTATTTATGCGCTATTACAGTTATTTTATTGGGCTCGACTATCCTATGTCTTATACCAATCCCAATAAATACTAACTCTAATCGGTTACTAAAAAAACAGGGAAAGAAAAACATTGATCGTAGCCCGTATGGAGCATCGCGGAATACGGGAATAAACGTGCAATTCATCCTGTATTCCGCAATGCTCCATACAGGCTACATATCACTTTTTTGATATAAAAATATATTGGGATTGGTATTAGGTATTCGTACGAAATAAGTTGGCAACTGGCGTAGAATTTTTATTCGTATTTAAGGCGCAGCAATTGGTAAGTGTCAGGAGCGTAAGCTTTGCCCATCTTACGCTTGTCCAAACCAATTCATGCGCATTCCTTAAATAAATGCCATCCAGCATATTAAGGGTAATTTTATTTTTCTATCAAAACTACAGCCTGTACTGCAATACCTTCTTTCCGGCCTTCAAACCCTAGCTTTTCAGTTGTCGTTGCTTTTACATTAATACAATCAATATCGACACTTAAATCTGCTGCAATATTAGTGCACATTGCGACAATATGCGGTGCCATTTTTGGCGCTTGGGCGATAATGGTTATGTCTGCATTAACTAGCTTATAGCCTTTTTCTTGCACAATACCGTAAACATGGCGTAATAATACGCGACTATCAGCCCCTTTAAAATCAGGGTCAGTATCAGGGAAGTGCTTACCTATATCACCTAATGCTGCTGCACCTAATAATGCATCGGATAGAGCATGTAACACTACATCTCCATCTGAATGAGCTTCTAGGCCTTTTTCATAATCGATGGTTACACCACCGAGTATCACTTTACCCTCATCAATAAAACGATGTACATCGTAACCTTGGCCTATTCTAATCATTGTTGATGCTCCATATAAAATTGTGCGAGTGCTAAATCTTCGGGACGGGTAATCTTTATATTATCTGGACGCCCTTCTACTATTTTAGGCTGTAAACCTTGCATTTCTAATGCGCTAGCTTCATCAGTAACGGCAGGATTACCTTCGGCTTGTTCCAATGCTTGCTTTAACATACCGTATCGAAACATCTGTGGTGTTAATGCCCGCCAGATAACACTTCTATCAATCGTTTCGGTAATATTAAGCCCTTCTACATTTTTCAATGTATCGTGTGAGGATAAAGCTAAAATACCGCCCACATCATCATCTTTTAATGTCTCAATCAATAAATGAATATCTGAGCTTGTTAAACAAGGTCTTGCTGCATCATGCACCAATACCCAATCACTATCAGATGCTTGATCTCTGAGTGATTTTAAAGCTGATAGTACAGAGTCTGCTCTTTCTTTACCGTCAGCCGCGGTAATGACTTTATCATGATTGGATAATTCCAATTCAGGCCAGTAGGGATCTTCTTTAGAGATAGCAACTGCAACTGCAGAAAAAACATCTGCGTCTAATAAACGCATTAAAGTTTGCTCTAAAACAGTTTTGTTTGCGAGAGGGAGATATTGTTTGGGTCTATCTGCTTGCATTCTTTTACCAACACCAGCAGCAGGAACAACAGCCCAAAATTTTACGGAGTCTGTCATATATTTCTTTGAGTTTACTTTTTGTCGCTTTGATATAAAGCGAAGAAATGAGCACAAAATTAATTGAGCCATTGTGGATGTGGATTCATTGAATGCCACAACATAAAAATTGAACTTACTATTACTCTATTACTTGAAAAAAGGTTTCATTTCCCTTAATCATCCCTAATTCATAACGGGCTCTTTCTTCTATCGCTTCTTCGCCCTTACGTAAATCAAGCACTTCTGCATAGAGCGCCTCATTACGTTCCTTTTTTTCCTTTGCTTCTTTGGTAAGAACATCCAGTTGCTGCTGATACTCTTGAACCTCTAGGCGACTACCATCACCCAGCCACAACCGATATTGCAGCTGGATGATAAGTAGAATCAAAATAGCTATAAGAATATTGACAAAATTCACATTATGTCTCTTTTAGCTTTTTTAACCTTTAGTCTTGCGTCTGCTTTAAAGCATTTTAAATGCGCTACGACCTGCGTAAGTTGCATTTTCGCCTAACTCGTCTTCAATTTTCATTAGACGGTTGTATTTAGCTATACGGTCTGAACGGCTCAAAGAACCTGTTTTGATTTGGCCAGTACCTGTCGCAACTACTAAATCAGCAATAGTTGTATCTTCAGTTTCACCTGAACGATGTGATACAACAGCACTGTAACCAGCATCAGATGCTTTGTTAATCGCTTCTAAAGTTTCAGTCAAAGTACCGATTTGGTTTACTTTGATTAGAATTGAGTTAGCGATACCTTTATCAATACCTTCTTGAAGGATAGCTGGATTAGTTACGAATAAATCATCACCAACCAATTGGATTTTGCCCGCTAACTTTTCAGTTTGAACTTTCCAACCGTCCCAATCATTTTCGTCCAGGCCGTCTTCGATAGAGATAATTGGATATTTTTCTACCCAGTCTACGAAAAAATCAGTCATTTCTTCAGAACTTAAGCTTTTGCCTTCTGCAGCCAATACATACTT
>WTAY01000026.1 GCA_013139345.1 Methylophaga sp.
TACCCTCAAAGGTAACAAGAAGTGGCGAAGTTCCACTTATCGGTGTTGCTGAGATAACAGCAGTAGGCGGCGTGTTGGTGTCAGCAATTACGGTCATGTCTACGGTACTGCTTGAGTAGCCACC
This sequence comes from Methylophaga sp., assembly GCA_013139345.1. Classification (GTDB taxonomy): domain Bacteria; phylum Pseudomonadota; class Gammaproteobacteria; order Nitrosococcales; family Methylophagaceae. Next base: position 125 of record WTAY01000026.1, read on the forward strand.
GAAGCTATCATGGATTGTGTAGGTGAAACTATCACCGCCAGAATAAGATGCATCAGGCGTGTAAACAACGTTATTATTATTGATAACAACATCACCATGAAGAGGTACAGAGGTACTATTTATTTGTAAGCTATCGCCATCTGGATCGGAATCATTGGCCAAAACATTGATAGTTGTGGCTGTATTTTCATTCACCATGATTTGGGTATCATCGATACTCACAGGGCTATTATTTACATCAGTACTGGTAACAACAGCATCAGATAATACAGTTTCATTGCCTGACCCATCTCGTGCTTTTACTTGATAGGTATACGCTGTACCGCTGTCTAAGTTATCAGCGATATAGTAGTTTGCTGCTTGCCAATTGCCAACAACACAGCCTAAACCACCGGCCGTGCAGAGAAATTGATATTCAACAATACCCGAATCATCCACAACCTCAGTAGCAGACATTTCAATGTGGGTTCTACTATTTGCCTCTATGAATAACATTGGGTTTGGATTAGGTGGTGTTGTATCCAAACTATCAGGAGCAACAGAGCCAGAAATATAATACTGACTTAGGCTGGCGTAATCTGAATAAGGAGTCGCCGAATTACCGACACCCGTGATATTCAGGTAATAGCGCCCTGCACTTACAGTTGCTGAAATCACTGCTTTAGTATCAGTAACAGCATCGTCAACAATCACTGTTCCATAGTCATCGGTCAGTGTCGCTTTAATATCAAGGTTTGCACCACATAGGCTCGATCGTGTGTAAGCATCCCATGCAGGGTTAATAACGATATTAATCGTGCCAGAGGCCGTATCGAAGTAAAAAACATCAGAGTCACTGCTTGTTTCAATAATGCCTTTGTTATCTGTTCTAGCATTTAATGGGTCAAATTCAGGGTTACTACTGGCAATATTGCCTTCATTATCGACCAATAGAGCGGTGGCGGATGCTGGAGAGTTACCATGATCATCAGCACTGTAAACCAACCTATCTTGAATAATGCTGAGATCATCTTGGAGGTTGTTGGCACCGGGATATTCACCTTTGCTCCACTGGGTGACACTGGTGTAATAACCAACGCCCATGATAGGTGCCCATGATGTAATGCCTGAACCATGACCGGTGTAGTAACCTGTCGTACTGGTACCATCATGCGATAACGACAAGTTATGGCCGAGTTCATGTGATGCTGCTTCAGAGACATAAGGAGGATAACCTGCTCCAAGGTTATCGTAATAAACTAATGCAGGTTGATAGTAAGGGTAGCTTGAACTTCCCCAAACACCGACATAAGCGATACCGCCAGAAGAGTTACCATGAGGTAATAGATCGCCCTTAGCATCAGTACCACTCGTGATAAGAATGTGTCCAACATTAGGACCGAAAGCTGGAGGTGGCTCTGTTGTTACATCGATATCAAACGGGGCTAAGTCTTCTGCGATACGATGCCATATTTCACCAATGGCAGCACGTTCAGATGTTGAGAAACTTGTGCTGTTACCATCCGTATTATAAGGCGTTGCCTGATAAGTATTAACTCCGGTATAGGCATTCCATGCTGTGCCTGAGAAGGTAAAACCAACACAATTGACATACACAACATTGGCGGCACCAGGTTTACTGTGTAAATTAAAGGTATCCGTTGGGTTTATACCTTCTACTGATGGATCTGCTTCTAAATTTTCTTGTGTGATGAGGTCAGGAAGCTCAGTGTCGGCATAAAATACACCACCATGTTTATCGACATTAATCGTGGCAATATCATTAGCAGGAAAGCTAAAGCTATTAAGCCATGTCATTGCTCGTTTTTGGGCTGGAGCAGGAAGCTGTTCTAGTTGGCTCTTTAGCTTACTCGTTGGGAGGTGCTCAAGATTAAAAGGCGCGGCCTGTCCAAACATCTTTGACTCTGCGGGTACTGCGAGTGCAGAGCTGGAAATGATTGAGGCGATAATAAGGGCTATATGTTTGATTCGCATGATACTCACTCTATTAAAAAATCCAAACTACGTTGGAATAGTGGTGCTGAGGGAGATGAAGCACATGTGAATTACATGGCCCATTTTTGACTCAACTCCATTCGGTAACCGTTCGACCCTTTTTTATTTATAAGGGCACTGGTTTTGCGTCACTGCATTACTACAGCTTTGCCTTTATTCGTGGAGCTAATCGCTCAAATACGAACAACAGATACATTTATAAAAATGTACCTATGGGGTCAGTTTAGGGGGATGCCAATGGAATAAATGTGAACTAGTTCACACTTTTGTTTGGGCATTGAAGATGAGCGCTTTTCATACGAAACATTTCGTTAAAAACTTTATTGTGAACAACGATGATATTTAAGCAATAAGAAACTGTTCAACAGATGTTAACCACAAGTTCAACGAGTCATTTTTAATCGCATCGTTATATGCTTTTCGTCTTTTTAATTCTTCTATTAGATTGCTTAATTGCCACGATGATTCTTTTAGAATGAGTGAGGTGTGCTGCTTCATTAGACTATCTTGTTCAATCATCATTATTAAGAAATCAAGACTTTCAAAGTTTAACCCCGCTTGGATCAGACTCTCGTATAGCGTGTCTATATAACGTGCAATAAATTGTGCGCTTGATGACCGCGAACCTTTACTTGAAATGGTCTTCCATGACGCTAATATGTGTGCCAGTTGATGTAACTTCATCTTAATCTCAGCCTCTGGCAGAGAAGTGTCATTATCATTTTCTGACGCATTATTTCTGTAAAGTATGGATAGATGTGTATATAGCTCAGGATTTAATTTCTTACTATTCATGTTTAAGAGTAGTTCAAGCTCGCTGGTATTTATACATTCATTGGCGTCATTAAATTTGCTTGCAGCCACTTCTGCAATCGCCAGTATTTGTCCGGGAATACATATTTCATTACCTGCTTTTCCATTTGGGTAGCCACTACCATCCAGTCTTTCATGATGGTCTAAAACCGTTTTACTTATAGTGCCTTCATACTTAGGGTAAGGTTGCAGGATTAAGCTGGAGATAATGACATGCACATTTAAAAATCGACGCTCTTCACTTTCAAGCTTTCTTCCATCCTTAAAATAATCAGGATCGATGTGGAGCAAACCAATGTCATGAAAGAGTGCCGCAAGCATGGTATCAATCAGGTTTTGTCGAGGAGAGTGGGCTTTACAGCCAATATAGTGGGAAAGACATAGAATTAATAAAGCATGATCATAAATATCAGTTCTTTCAGACTTAGCAACGGAGAGTTTAAATGCAATGGTTGAAGGAAATTTATGGGAGCCTATTAAGCTTTCTATGCTTTCAGGTTCAATGAGATCGTCAAAAAGTTGCGTTAGCGACTTGCTGGTAGAAATATATGCGTGAATATCATTAATAATCGTAGTGATAGAAATAGGATTTTCAATTTCTATATGTTCATCGATAGGTGATTGCAGCTTATGTTTTAGAAGCTGAGCCGTCACCTTGTCATCTATTTTGGTTCCTTTGCTAACAAGTTTTTGACCTTGTTCAGAGTATATATCGCTAATTGCTGTGATGTTTTTCTTTTGGCCGGCACTTGATACAAGCTTTTTATAATGAACATCTTTCCCGATGTCATATCGCTGTAACTCAGCCATTAGATGAACCTTTTATTGATAGAGAATGGAGCAGGTAAGTAAACGATACCACGACAAGGCCTGCTTTTCGTAATGAAAGCCCATAATTACTCATTCTTTTTAAACTGAGCTGTATAATTGCTCCATATTTAAAATGAAATGGAGCAAAGCAGTGAAACGAATTATGTTATTTATTATGACCAATATCGCCATTATGATGGTATTGAGTATTACATTGAGGTTATTAGGTGTTGATAGCATCTTGGCTGAAAATGGCTCAGATCTTAATATTCAGGCATTGGTCATACTCTCAGGTGTTATTGGTTTTGGTGGTTCATTCATTTCATTACTGATTTCAAAATGGATGGCAAAACGTATGACAGGGGCGGTAGTCATTACTAACCCAACAACCAACATTGAGAAATGGTTAGTGAGCACGGTTGAAAAACAGGCAAAAATTGTTGGCATAAAAATGCCAGAAGTGGCTATCTTTCCGTCATCCGCAATGAATGCATTTGCTACAGGAGCAAGTAAGAATAATGCTCTGATGGCTGTGTCTCAAGGCTTATTAGATGAAATGTCACAAGGTGAAATTGAAGCAGTAGTCGGCCATGAAATGAGCCATATTGCCAATGGAGACATGGTGACTTTGGCATTAATTCAAGGTGTTGTTAATACATTTGTGGTCTTTTTATCGCGAATTGTCGGACACATTGTAGACCGTGTGATCTTAAAAAATAATCAGGGTTATGGCATCGGCTACTTCATCACTGTAATGGTGGCTCAGGTTGTTTTATCCATACTTGCATCAACCATCGTGATGTATTTCTCAAGAAAACGTGAATTTATTGCAGATACTGGTGGTGCAGACCTAGCTGGGCATCAAAATATGATCAATGCGCTGAAGCGTCTTGGACAAGTTGAACCCGAAGCATTACCAGAGCAAATGGCTGCTTTTGGTATTAATGACAAAGGTGGCATCATGGCATTGTTTTCATCACATCCACCTATTGAAGCCAGAATCAGGGCTCTGGAGCAGAGAGCAAAACGCCGATCATAAGGTATGAATCTGATTCTATTGGCTGGTGGTTCAAACAAGGCGCATGATTAGTCGCCGCCTCTAGTTATGTCATTATTACACTGGAGTTATATGAAAACAAAAAAGCCTCAGTTCTAAAAATGGAATTGAGGCTTTGATGTATAGTGCTTAGGGCTAAAGTTGAGCAGGCACGTTGCTATAAACCTGAGAATGATGCTGGATAATCATTCTCAAACATAATTTCACCATCATCTTCACACCATCCAGCATATTTATTTTGCAAGACAGTGATGGCATTATCCAATAATGCTTTTGGGAAAGTATTTTCATATGTAGCATTAATTTCAACGTTGATATCTATTGATGGGTGAGAATATCCATTAGATGATTCTGAGTTTGGCATTGAATAGCTTTCAAGAGGTTCAAAGTTTGAGTTGAGAAACTGTCTTAATTCAACTGTAATATATTTTTCAATAGAGTTAGGTAAAAGATTAACAAGACTTTTATTTATTTTATGTTGATGCTCCATAGAAATAAAATCTGATTCTTGCATTTTTCTTTGTAGCAATGGCCAATGTTGATAACCAGAGTTTTTTGCTATTGAGTTTAAATAATCCGAGTGGTTGCCTAAATTAGAGATTTTTCTCTCATCCTTGGCGGCTCGTTTGATGTTTTCAAGAAAGTCTTTTGTGAAATATGTCATCTCTTCTACTCCAATATACCATTACATGTGCTGATCCGCTGGCCCCCAATGGCATTGAATAAAGAATGACTAAGAAGAAAAAGGCTGAGTTCACTTTGCAAATGCGGATCTGCTGGCTAGCCTTATAGCCAAGGAAAGTTCTACATGATTAGAACGTGACAGTAAACTATAAAGCCGAAAATTCACCATGTTTGGATGTGGATGAAAATGGGCTGCTAAACCACCATCTAATAAAAAGGCTTCGACCTTGAAAAGGGACTGAAACTCTTATATACCCGTAATCAATGAAGCTGCCTGTTTCTCACTTCGTCATTCCCATGAAAATGGGAATCCATGGGCAGTGAAAATAACCACTATCGTTGGATCCCCGTTTTCACGGGGATGACGAGCTTTAT
>WTAY01000252.1 GCA_013139345.1 Methylophaga sp.
CAAGTCTACGATTAACAGAAGAAGTATTGTTAGGCAGTGGTGTCGATGAAGAAGATGTAAAACACGTTATTGATGAATTCCGTGAAGATTATTACTTAGATGTTGTGAAGAAAGTGACTGAGAAAACAGTCGTTATGGGCGAGCTACGACATTAATCAAACTTATCTTAATTGACTACCCTTACTGCCTCGGCGGTTGAAGTTGCCTTGTTTCTCTTGCTGCTGATCATGCTCCGTTTGGCAGGGCACGCATAGACGAACACCAGGAATGGCTTTGCGACGTGCTTCTGGAATTTTAGCTTCACACTCTTCACAGTGGTTTAGGCTTTCACCGTGTGGTAATTGGCTACGGGCTAGATTGACCGCATCTTCTACGCTTGCATCTATTTGATCTTGTACTGCGCCATCTTTAGACCAGCCGCCTGCCATGACAAATTCTTATAAACGCATTGGCATAACTACATACTGCCGCTCTAGTTTTTCATCGGCAGGTGTAATGAGTACACTACTATTGTCATCACTGAATATCATTTTCACTTTATCATCAGGAATGGCATTGAGTAAATCAAGTAAATACGCATTATTAAATGCAATTTCTAAAGGTGCACCTTCATAATCAACGCTGATTTCTTCTTCAGCAACTTCTTGTTCTTGGTTGGTCACTGTCGCTTTAAATAAGCCTGATTCAAGGTTAATTCGCACGCTACGGTGTTTATCATTCGATAAAATAGCAGCACGAGACAGTGCTTGTTTGAGTAGATCTCGATCGGCAATAACCTCTTTATCACCACCTAGGGGCAAAACACGCTCATAGTTGGGGAACTGACCATCGATGAGTTTTGATGTGAAATGAATATCGGGTAATTCAATTTTGATCTGCTGATTACTAAAGGCAATAGTAACGCTTTCATCACTATCATTTAATAAGCGACCCAGTTCCATTATTGCTTTACGAGGAATAATAATATTACTTTTTTCCGCGACAGAATTTGATGTTGTTAGACTGCCTAGTGCTAGGCGATGGCCATCTGTTGCAACGGCGCGTAGAACATTCTCTTCACGTTCAAGTAGCAGGCCATTAAGGTAGTAGCGAACATCTTGGCTTGCCATAGCAAAACTGGTTTCATCCAATAATGATTTTAATGCAGATTGTGGCAAGCTGATTTCATCCACATAATTTGCACCTTCACTATCAGGAAAGTCTTCACTAGGAAGTGTTGCCAGTGAAAAGCGACTTTTTCCTGCTCGGACGACTGCTTTATTATCTTGGGCTTTAAAGCTGATTGTGGCATTACTCGGCATTGCTCGGCAAATATCAAGGAACTTACGGGCAGAAACGGTTGTTTTACCTTCTTGCTCTACAGCAACGGGTAAGGTGGCAATCATTTCAAGTTCCATATCAGTACTTGTCATTGACAGTTGATCACCATGTGCTCGTAATAAAATTGTCGATAGAATTGGTAACGTAGCTCTACGTTCAACAATGCTACAAACTAATTGTAATGGGCGGGCAATTGTTTCTTGGCTAACGGTAAATTGCATGATCAGTCTCTCAGCTTAACTCGATAGGGTTCTAAGTAAATTACGATGGTCTTCGGCAACTCGGGCATCTGTTTCTTTTAATTCTGCAACTTTACGGCAGGCATGTAAGACGGTGGTATGGTCTCGACCGCCGAAAGCTTCCCCGATTTCTGGCAAGCTATGATTAGTGAGTTCTTTAGCTAAGGCCATGGCTATTTGTCGTGGCCGAGCAATAGAGCGTGTACGCTTTTTAGACAAGAGATCAGAAACGCGGAGTTTGAAGTATTCACCAACAGTCTTTTGAATACTATCTAGTGTGACCAGTTTTTGATGTAAGGCTAAAAGATCTTTTAATGCTTCTTGAGCCATATCAATCGACAAAGGCTGATTTGTGAAGCGAGAGAATGCCATAATTCGCTGTAATGCACCTTCTAAATCACGTACATTAGATTTAATGCGCTGGGCAATAAAGAAAGCAACATCTTCAGGCAACGTGACTAAGTTTTGTTGTGCTTTTTTAATCAAGATTGCGACGCGAGTTTCTAATTCTGGCGGCTCAATGGCAATTGTTAGCCCCCAGCCTAAGCGAGACTGTAAGCGTTCATCAAGATGTTCAACCTCTTTAGGGAAACGATCACAAGTGAGGATAATTTGTTTCTGACCTTCTAATAAACTATTAAAGGTATAGAAAAACTCTTCTTGAGAGCGCTCTTTTTTAGCAAAGAATTGAATGTCATCGATTAATAAGGCATCGGCACTACGATAATGTGATTTGAATTTATCAATCACATTATTACGTAAGGCGGTAATCATATCTTGAACAAAGCGCTCGGATGATAGATACATTACACGGGCTTTAGGGTTATCTTTTTTAATTTGATTACCGACGGCCAACATTAAGTGAGTTTTACCCAGTCCAGTGCCACCATATAAAAAGAGAGGGTTATAACCACTGGTGCCAGGAGATTCCGCAACATGTAGTGATGCCGCTCGGGCAATCTGATTTGATTTACCTTCAACATAAGACTCAAAGGTAAATGCGGGATTAATGGGGCTGCCCATTGAGGGTTCAGAGCTTTGCGAAGGCCTTTTATTGAGTTCAGGTGTTGGGTCTTGTCGTCGCTCTTCCACCTTGGAACTACCAACTTCAACGCTAGCGGAGCTGATTTTGCCTTGACTTAATGCGCCTAGAAGTTGATTTATTTTAGCCTCAAGTTGTTCTTGAACCCATGCTTGCACATAAGGGTTAGGCGCTAATAGGCGTAAATTATCATTTGTCTCGATAGCGTGTAGAGGGCGAACCCATGTATTAAATTGTTGTGCCGATAACTCACCTTCAAGGTGGGATAAGCATTTTTCCCACAAGGGTGATGACACAGCAATTCCTTTAAGTAATGGAGAGGGATAATTAAAGTCTGTAGTATACTGCTTGCAGCGAAACGATTAAACGTATCCACAACATTTATTTTTCATAAATAAATTATCTCGTGTTCTTATTGACTTGTAGTAGTAGAAAACATTATAATTCCTCGGCTTAATGTCCTGTCGACTCTTTTCGGCATAGATGACATACCAGAATTAATATAGTGGAGTTGGTGAAATGAAAAGAACTTTTCAGCCTAGTAATATCAAACGTAAACGTACTCACGGTTTCCGTGCACGCATGAGAACTGTTGGCGGTCGTCGCATAGTTAACGCACGTCGCGCAAAAGGTCGTGCAAGCTTAACAGCATAATTTCTCTTAGCATTTTTAGGAGAACATGACTTGGCAACATTTGGCCGGGCCATGAGAATGAATAACCCGAGAGACTTTTCTCGGGTGTTTCGTCAAGCTAAACGTGTAAGCGGCGGAGGTTTGACGATACTAACGGTTGAAAACTCAGCGGGAACGCCTCGCTTGGGTTTAGCGATAGCAAAGAAGCACCTTAAGCTTGCTCATCGCCGTAACCGATTGAAGCGGATTATTCGTGAGTCTTTCAGACAGCACCAATCTGACTTCAGCAATATAGATATTGTCGTGTTGACTCGACCTGATGTTATTAAGCGCGATTCAACTGAATTAAGGCAAGCATTGGAGCGACATTGGATAACCATGGCAGCACAATGGCAAAAAAAATCTTGATCTTGTTCGTCCGAACATATCAGTTACTTATCAGTCCGTTATTAGGCGCACATTGCCGCTTCCAACCCACTTGTTCCCGTTATATGATAGATGCGATTGATCGCTTTGGTGCCTTAAAAGGTACTTGGCTTGGCCTGCGTCGACTTTCACGTTGTCACCCTTGGCATGAGGGTGGTTTAGATCCCGTTCCTGAATTAAAGAAAAAGACACACAATGGATAACTTTAGAACCTTTTTTATCTTTGGCTTACTGATCGTCTCATTATTATTGTGGGATGCTTGGCAAAATGATTATGTGCTTCCTGCACAGGTTGCGCAACAAGCTACAAGTGACATTGTTAATGCAGCAGATGAGTCACTACCTACTCTTGAAGCCGTAGCGGTAAATCAACAAGATCTACCGGATATGCCAACTGTTTATTCATTAGATAGCTTGCCTACTATTGAACAGACAGTAGAAGTGTCGTCGAGTGCAAACCGAGTTCATGTTAAAACAGATTTGATTGATGTCGTTATTGATATGAAAGGTGGTGACATTCGTTCTCTGTCTTTATTAGATTACCCTGTGGAATCAGAGGAGCCTGATGTACCGGTACAGTTCTTGGCTGATACTGGAGCACACTACTTTGTTGTTCAATCAGGTTTACGTTCAAATGATTTTTCTGTGCCAACACATCATGATCGCTACAGTGCCGAAACGAGTTCTTATGAGTTATTAGATGGTCAAGATACTGTCGTTGTTCCATTAACTTGGATAAATAATGAAGGCTTAACAGTAACAAAAACATATCGTTTCCATCGTGACAGTTACTTAATTGATGTGGATTATCAGGTTGAGAATAATAGTGGTGAACGCTTCTCAGCATACCCTTATGCTCAGTTTAACCGTAACCGACCACAAGATGATTCAGGCTTTATTTATACTTATACCGGAGCTGTATTTTCGACTAAGGGTAATGAATATGAAAAGATCGACTTTGATGATTTAGATGATAACTCTTTTGAGAGAAGAGCAAATGGTGGCTGGGCTGCAATGCTACAACATTATTTTGTAGCGGCGATGATTCCTGCAGATTCTGAGCAAGAAAATAAGTTTTATGGCTCTTCCATTAATGAGCGTAATTACACGGCAGGTATGCTGATGCCAAAACTTAGTGCTGCAAATGGTGATGTGGCTCAAACAGGCTACAAAATGTATCTAGGACCTAAGCAACATCAACGTTTAGAGCCTATTGCTGAAAACTTAGATTTAACTGTTGATTTCGGTAAATTAACCATTATTTCTCAACCATTATTTACCATTATGGAATGGATCCATAAGTTAACAAATAACTGGGGTTGGTCGATTGTCTTTTTAACAATTCTGATTAAAGCGGCGTTCTATCGCTTGTCTGCAAAAAGTTATACATCCATGGCTGCAATGCGTAAATTAACACCGAAACTCGCGGTTTTGAAAGAGCGTCATGGTGATGATAAGCAAGCCTTCAATAAAGGTATGATGGACTTATATCGCACTGAGAAAATTAATCCATTAGGCGGCTGTCTGCCAATCCTTGTGCAAATGCCGGTCTTCCTCGCCTTTTACTGGGTATTGGTTGAAGCGATTGAATTACGCCAAGCGCCATTTATCTTTTGGTTACAAGATTTAACAGCAATGGATCCCTATTTTATCTTGCCTGTATTATTCGGCTTGAGTATGTTCTTCCAACAAAAATTGAACCCTGCTCCTCAAGATCCTGCACAAGCAATGGTAATGAAAGCATTCCCAATCATCTTTACAGTGTTCTTTGCATTCTTCCCATCAGGCTTAGTGC